>JASIGB010000380.1:0-6493 GCA_030045355.1 Bryobacteraceae bacterium | reverse complement strand
ACCCGCCGCTCAGTCCGGAGGCCAGCGCCGACGTGCGCTCGTTGCGCCGCGGCATGATCCAGACGTCCTCCATCGCGCGGCCTTCCAGCACCCAGGCAAAATGCACTTCGCCCGAGCCGCGCCGTTCGACGCCATCGGGACCGAAACGGCGCACCTCCAGATCCCAGCTTCCAATCAGCCAGCCATAGACGTCGGCGCCTTCGGGAATCGCCTGCGCGCGGCCGCAGGCCGTGAGCGTTTTTTCTAGAACGGTCATGATAGAACGGTTATAGTGCATCGGAGCGAGAAGATCTTGGGGAAAATTGCGCTACCTGGGAAGGTTCCCATGTCGCAAGTCTTAGCTCGCGGCGAGGGCTGGTCGGTTGCCGACGTGGTCTGTAGCGCCGGCCCGCGCGACCGGCCTTATGAGGAACGGTACTCGGACTTTTCGGTTTCCATTGTCACCGGCGGCACTTTTTACTACCGCTCCTCGATCGGTGCTGCTCTGATGACGCCCGGCTCGCTCCTGCTCGGCGATAGGGGTCGTTATTTCGAGTGCGGCCATGAACACGGGATTGGAGACCGGTGCATCGCGTTCCATTTCTCACCCCAGTATTTCGAGCGCCTCGCCTCCGACGCGGGCGCCGTGCCTCAATTTTGCATCCCCAGCCTTCCGCCGCTGCGCGAGACCTCGCTCGCCATCGCGCGCGCCTCGGCCGGATGGGCGGGCGCGCCGGTCTCGTGGGAAGAACTCGGCGTACAACTGGCCGCGCAGGCGGTTCAGCTTGCCGGAGGCCGCAAGCCCAACGGGACTGCGCCTCCCGGCGCTCTGGCGCGAGTGACTCAAGCAGTGCGCGGAATCGATCAAGACCCGGCCGCGGAGCTATCGCTCGCCCAACTGGCGCGGCAAGCGCGTCTCAGCCCCTATCATTTTCTGCGCACGTTCCAGCGCGCTACGGGCGTCACGCCGCACCAGTTCATTCTGCGGCGGAGATTAAGCGCGGCCGCGCGACGCCTCACACGCGAAGGAACGCGAATCCTCGATATCGCTCTCGATTGCGGTTTTGGCGATCTGGCGAACTTCAATCACGCCTTTCGCGCGGAATTCGGCGTGAGCCCGCGCCAGTTCCGGCGCGGCTAAGATACCGAACCAACGCGCTAGCGCAAGTTGTACTTCGCCATTTTGTAGCGCAACCGGTCCCGGCTGATGCGCAACATGCGGGCGGCCTCGGACTGGTTGCCGTTAGAGCGCTCCAGCGCATCGGCCAGCAGACTCTTCTCGTGCTCGTCGAAGGATAATGCCGATTCGCCGTGTTCGGCCGATTCGTGGGAGTTGCCGGCAGCCGCGGCGCCTATGCTGTGCTCCTGGTGCCGCAGCGACGCCGGGAGATCCTCCACGTCGATCATGTCGCTGATGGCCATCATACAGGCGTGGCCCAGCACGTTTTCCAGTTCGCGGATATTGCCCGGCCAGGAATGCCGCGCCAGCACGATCTGCGCGCGCCGCGTCAGCCCGCGAATGTCCTTGTTGAACTGCGTCGAAAACTTGTCCAGGAGAAATTTTTCGAGCAGCGGAAGATCCTCGCGCCGGTCGGTCAGCGCGGGGGTCTTCAACTCCACCATCGCCAGGCGATAATACAGATCCTCGCGGAACTGCTTCTGCGCGATCAGGTCCTTGACGTCGCGATTGGTGGCCGCCACCACGCGCACATCCACTTTGCGCGGCGTCACGGAACCCACACGCGTCACTTCCTGGTTCTGCAAAGCGCGCAGCAGTTTGGCCTGCGTGGCGAGCGGCATGTCGCCGATCTCATCCAGGAACAACGTGCCGCCGTGGGCGTATTCCATCAGGCCCATCTTGTCGGCGGCGGCGCCCGTAAACGCGCCCTTCACATAGCCGAACAGCTCGCTTTCAAACAACGTCTCCACTACCGCCGAACAGTTGCAAGTGACGAAGCGGCCGGAAGCAGCCGGGCTCAGATTGTGCAGCGCCTTGGCGACCAGATCCTTGCCAGTACCCGTAGGACCCGTAATCAGCGCCGAACGATAATGCGGCGCCACGCGACGGATGCGCGCAAATAAATCCCACATCAGCGGGCTGCGGCCGATCATCCCCTCGAAGCGCGCCGTTTCCAAAAGCTCACTGTCGAGTTCCAGCGCGCGCTGGCGCTTGCGAACATCCGCCAGCAGCTTTTCCACGCGGCTGCGCAGCGCGGGAATCGAGATGGGCTTGTTCAGATAATCGCTGGCGCCTTTTTGGATCGCCTCCACCGCAGTTTCGGTGGTGTAATGCGCGGTCATGAGGATGACATCGATGGCTGGATCGAACTCCACTACCCGTTCCAGCACCTCCAGCCCGCTCATCTTAGGCATCACCAGATCCAGCAGCACGATCTGCGGATGCTCTTGAAATATCAGGTCCAGGCCTTCTTCCGGATCGCTGGCCGTAAAGATGGTCAGACCCTCCTGCTGTAAGGACTCGCGCACGAGTTCCAAACTCGTGGGCGTATCATCGATCGCAACCAGCTTAACCGATGGAAGCATAACTGGGCTTATTACTCCATCTTAGCCGATGTATCGGCCAACTGACATACAGATCGGCCTTGGAATTCAAAATGCTTACCTTTTCTTCCATCATAGCTGGAATAATGTGAAAGAGCCCGTGCTGGAAGCCATCATCAAAGCCTCGCCCCTGGCGATTATTGCCGTGGACGCCCAAGAGCGCGTTATTCTTTGGAATCCGGGCGCCGAACGCATCTTCGGCTGGCACGAACAGGAGATTCTGGGCCGCCCGCTCCCCACGCTTCCGCCGGAACTCGATCGTACCGCGCTAGGCATCGATTTGAGCGCCGGCCCGGTGCAGGGTGTCGAATCGCTGCGCGTGCGTAAGGACGGCGTGCGCATCCCGGTCCGCGTATGGAGCGCGCGCATCACCAGCATGGAGGGCCGGCTCTCGCTATTGGCCGACCTCACCGAGGCCCGCGAGGCCGAGCGCGTTCACGCCGATCTGGTGGAAGCCGAACGCACCATGCGCGCGCTGGCAGTGGCCGGCGAGCGCTTTTCGCTGCTGCTGGAGGCCGCGCCCGACGCCATTCTCGAAGTGGATGCCGAGGGCCGGATCGTCCTGGCCAATACCGAGGCCCAACGCCTGTTCCAATGGCCGAAAGAGGAACTGGTCGGCGCTCAGGTGGAAAATCTTCTGCCGGAGCGCTTTCGCGGTGGACATTTCGCCCATCGCGCGCATTATGCCGCGCACCCGGTGCGGCGCCCGATGGGAGCGGGCCTGGATCTGTACGGCTTGCGCAAGGACGGCACCGAGTTCGCCGTCGACATCAATCTCAGTCCGCTTGGAGGCGTGGAACGCGGGCACGTGATGTGCGTGGTGCGCGACGTCAGCCAGCGCCGCGTCAACGAAGAAAAAATCCGGGTGCTCAATCAGAGCTTGGAGCGGCATTCCTCCGAACTCGCTCTCGCCAACCAGGAGTTGTCGCTCAGAAATCAGGAAGTAGAGCGCGCCAACCGGTTGAAAAGCGAATTCCTGGCCAGCATGAGCCACGAATTGCGCACGCCCCTGAACACCATTCTTGGATTCTCCGAGCTGCTTTCCGAAGAGAGCGCCGGCCCGCTCAACGAGAAACAGAAGCGCTTCTTGAACCATATCCAGCGCGACGCCGGCCACCTGCTCGAGCTGATCAACGACGTTCTGGATCTCTCGAAAATCGAAGCCGGGCGGCTGGAGCTGCGCATGGAGTCCTTCCCCATGGCCGTGGCCGTGGCTGAGGTGCTCACCAGCATTCGCCCCCTCGCCGCCACGAAAGGCATCAGCCTGGACAGCGATATCGACACCCAACTGACCTTGCAGGCCGATCGCCTGCGCTTCAAGGAAATCCTGTTCAATCTGCTCAGCAACGCCATCAAGTTCACGCCTTCCGGCGGGCGCGTTTGGATCGAGTCTTCCATCCTGGAGGATTCGGTTTGCATGATGGTCGGCGATACGGGTATCGGCATATCGCACGACGATCAGGAAGCCATCTTCGAAAGCTTTCGCCAGGCCAGCGCCACCACGAAGGGCGTGCGCGAGGGCACGGGCCTGGGCCTGGCCATCACCAAGAAGCTGGTGGAGCATCACGGCGGAAAGATCTGGGTGGAGAGCGAACCGGGCAAAGGCAGCCGCTTCTTTTTCACCCTGCGCCTCAGCCAACCCGAGGAAGAACCGGTCGCCAAGGCCGCGGGTGTAGTGTCGCCTCTGCTGCTGGTCGCAAGCCCGGTTTCCCCCTGGCGCGAGGAGATCCAGCGCCATTTGCATGAAGAGGGATTTCGGTTGGAGACCGCCGGTTCGGGCGCTGACGCCTTCCACAAAGCCGGGGACCTCCAGCCCGATTTGGTTTTGCTCGATATGGAACTGCCCGGCAAGAGCGGCTGGGAGACGCTGCATGAGCTCAAGAACTCCGCCGGAACGCGCGGCATCCCGGTGGTGATTGTTTCCCCCGCCGACGAACGCAAAATGGCCGGCGCGCTGGGCGCAGCCGAATCGCTGGTCAAGCCCATCCCGGCCGCGACGCTGATCCGTGCGATCCGTCGCGTGTTGCAGCCCGAGGGTGTGCTGCGAGTCCTGGTGGTGGACGACGATCTCGAAACCCGCGAACTGCTGGCCGACACCTTGATGAACGAGGGCTTTACGCCCTTGACCGCCCGTTACGCCGCCGAAGCCCTGCGCATTCTCGCCACTTCGCGCATCGACGCCGTGGTGCTGGACCTGCTGCTTCCCGGCCGCAGCGGGTTTGAAGTGCTGAACGATATTCGCGCCGATCCGAAGCTGGCCCGCATCCCGGTGATGATCCTGACCGTCAAGGACCTCACCGCGCGCGAGCGCCAGTCGCTAGCCGAGCAGCGAGCGCAGGTCTTCGCCAAAGGAGCTGGCTGGCGGCAGAAACTTCTCGAACAGCTTCGCAATCTCCGTCACGACGACCGGGGCAAGCGCGTGGTAGTGGCCGACGACAACCCCGCCGGACGCGAGCTGGTGCGCGAGAGCCTGGCCGGCCACGTCGGCTCCATCATCGAAGCCTCCGACGGCAAGGAAGCACTCGAAAAAATTCGCGAGGCGCTGCCGGACCTGGTGCTGCTCGATATCCAGATGCCGGAGATGGATGGCTACGCCGTGTTGCGCGAAATCCGCGGCGATCCCGCGCTACGTAATCTGCGGGTGGTGGCGCTGACCGCGTTCGCCATGCAGGGCGATCGCGAGCGGGCTATCGAAGCCGGCTTTGACGACTACATCACCAAGCCCGTCACTGTAGCAAAACTGAAAGCGCAACTCGAACCGGACGGCGCGCAGCCACAGCCCTCTCAAAATACTACGGGCTGAGTCAAATTCCGCACCAATCTGGGTGAGACCACGTATCTCACCCGGAGCTAAAGCATTTACCTGCGATCTGAGCGGCCTCTCAATTGCCCTCGCTCGGGCGAGGACAATATCGTGCCGACCAACCAGAACGAGCTTCCTTTGAGCAGCCTGCCGCGGGAATCGCGCTCCAGTTCGCCTGAAAAATGGCTTGCCCTGTTTGCGCCCATCCTGCTCACGGTTGCCGCCCTGGCCCTATTCGCACGGTGAGGAGTAGACGCAATGTCTGGCAAAATGTTCGCTATGTTGGCAGCCGGCGGCGTTTTCGCCGCATGGGCAATCCACCCTCAGCCTCAGCCCCTGATCGATTCCATCCGCGGAGACAACCTTTACAAGGCCTACTGCGCCTCCTGCCACGGTTCGGATGGCAGGGGCAATGGTCCGATGGCGGCGTGGATGAAGGTGACGCCGCCGGATTTGACGCGCATCGCGGCGCGCAACGGCGGCGAGTTTCCGCTGGCTCGCATCGATCGCATCATCTCCGGCGAAGAACCGCTCCCCAGCGGTCACGGCACACGCGCCATGCCCGTCTGGGGCCCGGTGTTCTCGCAAGTCACTCGCGATCAGGATCTTGGGAAGGTAAGAATCGACAATCTGGCGCGTTATTTACGCGACATCCAACGGCAATAGCCGGCACAATAGCCCACGACGGACAATATTGAAAGAGGGCCTTGGGGACGATCCTACGCCTGCAGAGTGTGCGCTGCTGGGAGCGAGTCCGCAGCCCGGGGCACTCGATGGCACGGCGTCCCTTGTTGCTATGGAACTCCTCCCAGCAATTCCAATACGCGCATTTGGATCGCCACGCGAAAGTCTTTGATTTTCTAGCGCCTGCCTTCTGCGCGTGGGTAAAAACCCCGCAAACGCTGCGCCCTACAACGCTCGAAACGGAGCTTTAGTTGCACAGCATACAGCCGATGCACATGGAGAGTAGGAACATGTGCTTAGGCTGCGCGCTAACCTGGGTGAGCTGCGCGCGTCAGCAAGCGGAATCTTCTTTTTCGTAATCTTCTAGCGGTGAAACGACACGCTTACTTCAGGATGCGGCTCGACGGCGACCGGACGGCCGCGGATCGCTTTAAACGTGTTTTCCACATCGGCGTAAGAGATGTC
>JASIGB010000379.1:0-6053 GCA_030045355.1 Bryobacteraceae bacterium | reverse complement strand
CTGATCGCCACGCTCCGCGTCCAGCGCGCGATCCCCTATGACGCGATTGCGCTCTGCGCCTGCGAAGACGATTTCGTGCGCGTGAAGTTCACCTCGGGCGATGACCGCGCGGGCCTGGAATCGCTGGCGGTGCGCCAGGGAGAAGGATTGATCGGATGGGTGGCCGAAGTAGGCAAGCCGATTCTCAACGGCAACCCGGCCGTTGAGCCCGGGTACTCCGCCACCCAAAACAATAGCACCCAGAACAGTCGAGCGTTATCGAGCGCGCTCGCGTTACCTCTGGTGAACTCGGGGCGCGTCGTGGGCGTGGTCGCGCTATATCGCCGCGAACGGGACGCGTTCGCCTCCAGCGATCTGGTGGCCCTGCTCGATCTGTGCCCGGCGCTAGCATCTTTGCTCCTCGACAACGACACCACCGCTGGCGAGCTCGCGGAAATGGCCGACGCCATCCGCGCCTGATCCCCGTTCCGCGCGTCGTTTCGAGTAACATCACTTCTGGAGATGAAAAACGAAATCGCTTTTGAAATGGCCGCGTCCAGCATCCGCTTCGGACCCGGCATCACGCGCGAAGTAGGCATGGATCTGGCGGACCTAGGCGCACGCAAGGTCCTGGTCGTCACGGACCCGGTGCTCGCGCGCCTCGCGCCCGTGGCCACAGCGCTCGAATCGTTGGAGAAGGCGGGCGTCGGCTTCGACGTTTATGATCGCGTGCGCGTGGAGCCGACCGACGAATCATTCCTGGATGCTATCGCGTTCGCGAAACAGTCGCCCTACGACGCCTATCTCGCCGTCGGGGGCGGTTCCACGATCGACACCGCCAAGGCCGTGAACCTCTACGTGACTTATCCGCCGTCCGATTTTCTGGATTACGTCAATCCGCCCATCGGCAAGGGCATGCCGGTGCCTGGGGCGCTGAAGCCGCTCTTCGCCATTCCCACCACTGCGGGCACGGGCAGCGAAACGACCGGCGTCAGCATCTTCGATCTGACGCGTATGCACGCCAAAACCGGCATCGCGAGCCGCCGTCTGAAGCCGACGCTGGGCCTGCTCGATCCGGAAAACACGCGCAGCTTGCCGCCGCAAGTGGCCGCATCGAGCGGGCTAGATATTTTAAGCCACGCCATCGAATCCTACACCGCTCTGCCTTACTCCGGGCGCCCCTATCCCGGCCGCCCGCTGCTGCGCCCGGCCTATCAAGGCTCGAACCCCATCAGCGACGTCTGGTCGATGCAGGCCTTGCGCATGGTGGCGCAATACATCGTCCGCGCGGTGGAGGACCCATCCGATGACGAAGCTCGCGCCAACATGCTGCTGGCGGCGTCCTACGCAGGTGTGGGATTCGGCAATGCAGGCGTCCACCTGCCGCACGGAATGTCCTATCCGGTTTCGGGCAACGTGAAAAGCTACTGCGCGCCTGGCTATTCGCAGGACCATCCCCTGGTGCCGCACGGTTTCTCGGTGATATTAAACGCGCCGGCCGTTTTCCGTTTTACCGCTTCTTCGAATCCCGAGCGCCACATGCAGGCCGCCCAAGCGCTGGGCGTGGACGTGGCGCGCTGCCGCCAGGAGGACGCCGGCCGCATTCTCTCCGAACGCATCACCTGGTTCATGCAGCGCCTCAAGACTCCCAACGGCCTGCGCGAGATCGGCTACACATCTTCCGATATTCCGAAGCTCGTCGAAGGCACGCTGCCGCAGCATCGCGTGACCAAGCTCTCGCCGCGCCCCGCCGGCCCTGAAGAACTGAGCGCGCTGTTTGAAGACGCCATGGTGGCTTGGTGATGCGATGAAACTCTCCCGCCGCGAACTTCTGCAAGCCACTTCGATCGCTCTGGCGGGCGTGACGGTGGGTCGCGCAGCCGATCCCACGCTCGGCATGATCTTCCCCGTCCCCCGGCCCACCCCGCCCGAGGCGCTGGCGATATACCCATCGGGTGTCCGGTTCATCTCCGCCGATGTCGGCCTGAAGACCATGACGCCGGAAGGTTATGACGCCGTGCTCGAACGCATCAAGCCCGCCGGCGAAAAACTCGCGGCGCAGGGCGCCAACGCGGTGGCTCTGATGGGCACATCGCTGAGCTTTTACAAAGGCGCGGCGTTCAATCAGAAGCTGATCGACACGCTGCAGAAAACCACGGGACTGCCCGCCACCAGCATGAGCAGCGGAGTGGTGGAGGGCCTGAAAGCCGTCGGCGCCAAGCGCGTGGTCGCGGCCACCGCGTACGATAACGAAGTGAACCGGCGTCTGCGGATTTTCCTCAAAGAGTCCGGCTTTGAAGTACTCGGCGTCACCGGTTTGGGCATCGAGAAGGTGGAGGATGTCGACCGCGTGAAACAGCCGCAACTGCTCGCGTTCTGCGTCCGCGTGCGTAAGACTCAAGCCGCGGCCAATGCCATTCTCGTTTCCTGCGGCGGCTTGAGAACACTCGAAATCCTGGCCCCTCTCGAACAGCAAGGCGGCATTCCCGCTGTTTCCAGCATGCCGCACGCGCTATGGGCCGCGGTTCGGCTGCTCGGATTGAGCGGGCGGGCGCCGGGTTACGGAACGCTGCTTTCGCGAGCTTAATGCGGCAGCGAAGTATTCTTGGGCGGCCACTCGGGCCACCGATTTCCCGCGGTCGCCTCAATGGCAATCGGCCCTTCGAGCGAGAATCCTGGAATGAACCCCGGCGGCATCGGACGCACGGGCCGCGGTTCCGCGTGATCCACGGTGGTGACGCAGCGCATTTCATTCCAACCAATGTGCGCGGTGACGTGCTTCGAGAACGTCGGCGATTCGCCGTCGCCCCAATCCTCATGCAGGATATTGAACCGCAGCGTGTCGCCCTGGATCTCAAAATCGTCGAGCGCCGCCATGGTGTAGGGATTGTCGCAAGTTCCGCACACCATGCCACGCAGCTTATCGCCCATTTTCTTAATAATGAAATACTGCTTCGGCGCGCCAACACCAAATCCCAGCCACACTCCCACGACATCCTTTTTCGTGAGCGCGGCCTTCCACGGCCCGGGCTGAATGTAGCGCGGCGCAGGCGCACCAATGCCTTGTTGGTTGATTGGCACCGCGGGCACCGGCGGTGCTTTCGGCAATCTTGACACGATCACCGGCAGCGGGTCCGGCCCGCGCGGGTCCTTGATAAGCGTGCGCACGAAATTCCCGCCGCCGTGCGCGCCGCTGGTTCCCGTTACGATCAGCTTGCCGTGGTCGAACCGCGCACTCGCGTGGTCCTGAAACGCGGTGCTGCCGTCGCTGTTCACATGCGTGACCACAAAGCTGAGCCCGTCGGGACCGAACGCGCCGTCGACAAACGCCAACGTGGTCGCGTCGGCGCAGTAGGTGCAATAAATTCCACGGACCTTATCGCCCCGTATCGAGAACTCGTAGGTGTGTGCTTCGCCCCGATCCGTCCGCCATCCACCGCGATAATCGTCGGGATCCTGGGCGACTGAGGCGTGGGCCAAGAAGAGCGCGCCAATAAATATCCAAACCAGCGGCTGAATCCGCATTCCTTGCGTCAAACATATCAGATTGCGTGCTATCACCCATCACCGCCTCGGCCAAAGTCCATGGCTGGCAATATCTCGCCGCGGCTCGAAAACTGCACCAAGTGGGGAAGGGGTGCGTATGGAAGTAATGGCCGAGTTTTTAGGCGGTGTGAAATTCGAGGTCCGAGCCCGGAGCCACAAGGTCATCTGCGATCAGCCGGCCGATAACGGCGGCACGGACGCCGGGATGACGCCGCCGGAATTCCTGCTCGCATCACTCGCCAGTTGCGCCGCCTATTATGCCGCTCAATATTTGAAGGTCCGCCACTTGCCTATGGACGGCTTGAAAGTGCGAGTGAGCGCCGAAAAAGCGCAGCAGCCGGCGCGACTGGATTCGTTTCGCATCGAAATAGCCGCGCCCGAGCTCGATGAACGGCATCGAGCGGGCGTCCTGCGCGCCGCGAAGGCTTGCCTGATTCACAACACCTTGCTCGGCCATCCCCACATCGATATCGTCGTCAATGTTCCCACACCCGTTGCTTACCGCTGACCCGAGCGTTCGGCCTTCTCGCGTCCGTAGCTCCGTCCCAAAAGACGAACGCGCCTCATGACCGCTTTGTCACCGAAATCGAAACGGTGCTGGCAATGACGCCGGCACAAAAGGACCAGGCTCGGACGGCCATCGACGAGGCCCGCCGCTCGGCTATGCCAATTCGGCAGGAATTGATGAATACAAGCCGGGACCTTAAGGCGGCCGTCCGGTCTGACAACGAGGCCGAAATTCAGCGCCTTTCCACAACCGAGGGACAGGAAATCGGCCAGTTGCCGGCCATTCGAAGCTCAGCCGCGGCGAAAGTTTATAACACGCTGAGACCCGACCAGAGAACCAAAGCGGACGCTCTGCAACAACTGTTGACACAGGGTATGCAGCAGCGGATGGAACAGCAGCCCTCACGAGCTGGGTCCTAAACTGAGTGCCGGCCAATGCCTCGCGGATCTGGCCCCAGCCTCGGGGCTGCGGCGGCTTCCATGGTGGAATCGCCGCGCTGATCTCGCGCTAGAATCTGCCCGTGGATCTGCGTTCATAAGAGAGCGCTTCCAACAGGGATTCGGCGGAAAAGCGCGATGGGGCGTCGGGTGCGAGTTTGGCCTGCAGACGAGCCACGATCTCCCCGGCCATGCGCGAGCGGACGTCAGGCGAAAGATCGTAACGCCGGTGCAGGAACGCGTCAATTAATGCCAGCTCTTCCAGGGAAAGCGGCGCAGTGGAAACGAGCGCCGCTGTGCTCGCGCCGAGGCCGGCAGAAATCTGCTGGACGGGCGGCGTGGTGTGCCAAAGCGTTTTGATCTCTTTCAAGGACGACTCGCGAACGACAACCGCCCCCGCGATGAAATCGCCCAGCCGCTTGTTCTTGGAGTTCAGCAACGCCACCACCATCCCGACTGCGTAGAAGGCCGGAAGTTGATCGACAATTCGGAGCAGATTACGTCCGATGAGCTCGGAAGGCGTGAGCGGCCGGCCGGTCTCCTTTACCGCGCGGATCCCGACTACCCGCTTGCCGGGAGTCTGGCCATTCCAAATGATTTCGAAGATCGCGTAATATCCGAACATCAGCAGGAAAACGCAAAACAGAAAGGCCGCCAACAACCAGAGGCGCGGCCAGACCATCCGCGTCGCCGCACCCAAAACCAGGAGGGCAATGAACATCGCGCCTCCCATGCCGAACTGGATCAGCGTATCGATCGCCAGCGCCAGGAACCGGCTGCCGATTCCGGCAATCGCGAACTCCAGCGGCATCTGCTCCGGCGTATCGATAGTAAGCTTGTCTGAGAGCGATGCCGGCGCATTCGGTTCATGAGGAAGCATGGTTTCCATCCATTGGATAGCGAAAAGAAAAGATCACTGGGACCGGCTGGAGCAGTTGGTTCGGCTGGCCCACGGCGGCATCCGCAGGCTGGATCACCAGCAGTTGCAGGAACTCGGCCTCCTTTACCGCCAAACCGCCTCGGATTTATCGGTACTGCTTCAGGACGTTTCGAATCCGCAACTAGCAGCTTACCTCAACCAGCTTCTGGCGCGCGCCCACAACTTAATTTACATGGGCCAGCGGCCCCAGGCAGGCAATCTGATCAACTTTTATGGCCGGACTTATCCGCGGATTTTCCGCGAAATGTTGCCGCTGACCATTCTGGTGGTGGCGATTTTTCTGCTTGCCGCGGCCGCGGGATGGGCTGTGACGCTGCACGATCCCGGTTTTGCTCACCGATTGCTGGGTCCGCAAATGATGGAAGACATCGACCGGCGCCAGATGTGGACGCAGCCGGTGGTCGCCATTAAACCCGTGGCGTCCTCGGCGATCACGACCAACAATCTGACCGTCGCGTTCACCGTGTTCGCACTCGGAATCACGGCGGTGGGAACCGTTTGGATGATTGTGTTGAACGGCCTAATGCTCGGTGTAGTGGGAGCCGCCACCTGGCGCGCGGGAATGGCGCTGGCGCTATGGAGCTTTGTGGCGCCGCATGGGGTTCTGGAGCTTCCGGCGATTTTCCTGGCGGGAGCGGCGGGT
>JASIGB010000378.1:0-4019 GCA_030045355.1 Bryobacteraceae bacterium | reverse complement strand
AACAGTGGCGCCCACCGAGATCACCAGCCGATCGTCTGCCGGAAAAACATCTTGTGCGCCGTTGTAGGCGCCTGCATCTCCCGAGGCGACGAACAGCGTCTGACCTTGTAATAGAAATTCCAGGAATATAGGATTGTCCGCCGCTGGGTCCGCGGGACTCCATCCCCACGAACAGCTCAACGATTTGGCGATATTGTCGGTCGCCATCCGGTTGAAGATGCTGACATCGCTCGTGTCGGAGACGTACACGCGCAACTGGCTCAGTCCCGGCGCCATGGAGATCGCTTCTTCGATGTCGAGCGCCTGTTCGGTATCGCTACATGTGCCCGTGCAGCTCAAGCTGGAACCGTCCGTGGAGACACCTATCACCGGGACCGCCAGCGTCTGCCCCACCTGCGAAAAGTAGTCGTTAACATCCGTAATATTGTATCCAGCGAATTCCAACAAACCCACCGATTGGCCGGCGCCAGCCATGCTGCCGCTGTAGTAAGCCAATCGTATATCGCTTCCTAGAAAAGCTCCACCCGGCCCGGATCCACTGGCGTTACCGCTGGCTTCCACGGCTCGCTTGAGACTGGCCGGATGAGGAATAGAGAAGTTATCCAACCCCGAGATGTGCCACAGCGGCACTGCCAGCCCCGCAGGAACGGGCTCCCGGTCCGGCGAGTAGAAGGTTCGGGGCTCGGTAGGATGCTGGTACAAACCCATTCTGACTTGGAATGCCCGCTCGATGTTGGCTACTGAACTCGTGATATTCAATACCAATCGATTGGGCGAAGTGCGCGTCACCTTCATCCCGTTCTCCTCCAGGAAGTGCGCGACGGCGGCGTAATCCTGTGCGGACGATCCAAATCTTTCCGTAAACTCGCTCAGGCTGAGGAAGTGGCGGTAGGAAGGGCTTTGGGGATCGTAAAGCTTCCGCGCCAGCGCATCGAGTTCTAAAGTGTTGCGTGGTGGAAGAATGACATCCAGACGCAAAGTCTGATCGGAAGGCAGGAAGCCTACAAGCGACGCCCTGCCATTGATCACGTCGGGCCGCACATGTCGTGTCGCGAGATTCTCCCCCCGCCCCTGGTAGGGGAGTACAGAAATTAGCGTCATGACGAACGGGACTAAAAGTGGTCCGCGCGTAGCTCCGACACGGGGCCGCCTCACTGAAAGTTTAATTTTATTCAACAAACGCGAGTTGCCTCACCGGGGCGTGATCGTGTAAACCGTCGCTGAAACTCAGGAAACTTTGTGAGCGACCTTCCGGCGGACGACGACTCCGAGAAGAATCAGTCCGCCGAGCACCGCGGCTACGGAATCGGGCTCAGGCGTAATAATGGGTGTGATGGTAGCGTCGAGCGCGACCGTATCCCCCGATCCGATCAGAATCGCTGAGCTAGGCAGTGAAACATCGAACGCCCCGCCGGCGTAGCTGAAGGCTTCCGTGGTTGGCTGGTCGAACGTCACTTCGGCACCCAACAAACCGAAAACCACCAAGCCCAAGGTAGTGGCGGTAAAGGTCTGACTGCCATCGGTGGGATCGGTGAACGAAATGTCGAGAGTGAAATATCCACCTTCGGCACCCAGCAACGAAGGAAGCACATAGAAATTGCCGAGTTCAACGGAGCCACCGGACTCAGGAGCGGCGAAGCTCGCGTCCGGCGTATAATCCAGAATTGGATTCCCGCTCAGGTTAGAGCCGAGTCCCGTCTCAGTTGATACAGGCGTACAAGGTGAATCGCTGAAGCCGTAGAAGCAGGCTGTGTCTGAACCAATGTAGAAGCTGCTACCGAAACATGGAATCCCCAGAGCCAGCACAAGCCCCGTAAACAGTGAGAGTTTTGTCAAGAGATCCTCCACTTCACGATAGTATAGCCTTCGAGTAACGTACGATCAACCCCCTGGAGTACTATCAGTTCCAGACTTTGCAAAGCCTATGTCCCCAACCTTCCAAGATGCGATACTTTACGTTAATGCCGGACTTGGTTCACGCTGTCATTCCACACCGGCTTCGCGGATTGTTTCGGGCGGGGCCTAGGCCCGGATGAGGGCGGGACTCCACGCTATGAATTCAAAGGAACGGGTTGTCGTTACCGGCGTGGGATTGGCGACCCCGATCGGCAACAATCCGGACGAAGCCTGGGAGCAGTGCCTCGCGGGGCGATCCGGAATTGGCCCTTGCACGCGGTTTGAGACCAGTGGTCATGACTGCCGTTCGGCGAGTCTTGTTCCAACCTACGCTCTCCAGGAGTTGAGAGCGCCAAAGAATCAGAAATTCATGAACCCCGGCGCGCGGCACTTGGTGCACGCGGCCAAACAGGCCGTCGCCGGCGCGGGAGTGCGTTTGGAAAACCTTGAGCCGTCCCGTGTGGCTGTGCACGTAGGCTCCGGCCGCGTCGGTCCCGAACCAAGCGAGTTTTTTCGAGCTTTCGAAGTGGCGCGCACAGCCCAGGGCGGACCGGATTGGGACCAATTGGGTGGGCGGGCTTCCCGCTTGGTCGACCCCTATTTTCCACTCCGGACATTGTCCAATTCCGCGGCCGCACTGCTGGCGATGGAGATTTGCGCCCGCGGGCCGAGCAGCAATTTCGCGCAATCCGACGTAGCTTCCGCATTGGCCCTGGACGCCGCTTGCCGGGATCTCATGGAAGGCCGCTGCGACCTTGCAGTCGCAGGCGGTTGCGACTGTCTGGTGACGCCCGCGTGTTATCTAGCGTTCGAGAAGCGCGGCTTCCTCTCCGCACAACCGCCGGAAGACGCTTTGCGGCCGTTTGACCAGGAAGCCGACGGCCTGGTGCTGGGGGAAGGCGCGGCGGTACTGATCCTGGAGAGATGGAACGACGCTCGCGCTCGCACGGCGCCACTGCTCGCGGAGATCACGGCCTTCGCCGCGCGGTCTTGCGGCGGCCAGTCGATGCAGCTTTTTGCATCGCCAGATGCCGCGTCCACTGCGTTTCGTGAGGCCGCATCGGGAGATCAGCCGGATTTCGTGGTGGCGTCGGGCTTCGGCATTCCCGAGGCGGATGCACGCGAGGCCGTGATTTTGTCCGAGGCCGCCGGCAATCGTTTGCCGATTACAGCGTTCAAGGGTTTGACCGGCTATTTGGGAGCTGCGACGGCCGCGGTGGAACTCACGCTAGGCATCCTGGCCCTAAAGCATCGATTCATCCCCCCTGTCGCGCGCCACCGGCAGAGGCAGGATGGCGTGATGATCAACGTGGTGACCCAACCGGTCCCATTATCTTCCGCTGCGCCCGGCTCCGCGGTGTTTCTGAGCCATTCGTGGACGGGGCAATCGGCCGCGATCCATGTTCGAACCGTCTCCTCCTGATATGCTTCTTCGGCTAGCTCTGCAATTTGCGGGTGCCGGCAAGTTCGTTCCCATTGGCTTGCTGCGCTCTCTGAGCGAGTGACAAATCGCCAGGCGACGGGTGACCTTTATGCAGAAGCGCTTGCTCAAATTCCGCGTACAGAATCGTAAATGCTCCGCACGCATAATAGGGGTGACGCTCCACGCAATCGCGCCACACTCTGTCCGCCAGTTTCTTCCTGCCCTGCGGTGTCGCGGCTTCCGTCAAGTGAGCCTCAGCCATCGCGCGCGCATCCATCAGCAGCGCTTCTTGCCGCCCCGACTGCGCTGGATCAAGGCCGAACTGGCGGGCGTAACGCGCGTTGAGATCGTGTGCGATCCGGATACTCCGCTTGAACGTTTGCCGTTTTCTAAGTTCCTTGAAGGTTGCGCGCAATTGTTCAGGGATCTCTAACTCAAACAACACACCAAGAGGCTGCCTGATCACCCCTTGGCGCCTCGATTTCTTTGGATGTTTCATGGCGTTCTTCAGTTCGATTTTCTATCCACTTAGCGTACCTATTTCATGTCCGTTTAGGTGATCGCGAATTAACTCATTTGCGGGCGAATTTATAAGTGCTGGACGCCGCTCCAGCACAGTTGCACGCCCAGCGTGATGAGCCAGAGGGAGAGCACGATGCGAAACGCGCGCTGCGGAGTGATGGCGGCCAGGTAGGTTCCG
>JASIGB010000377.1:0-2526 GCA_030045355.1 Bryobacteraceae bacterium | reverse complement strand
ACACGGGACCGCTGTTGTCGAAACCATACAAGCCGTCCCCGACTGTCTCGCGAAAAAAACCAGTTCCACGCGAGCGTGCCGTCGTCGAATCGGCGCAACTTCAGGCCGGAGAATCCATCGCGATTATTGGAAGCCGCGGAGGCGTGGGTAGTGCGGCGGCGCAAATCGCAAAGAGTCTAGGGGCCCGCGTGATCGGGGTCAACCTCATGAAAGACGTTGCGCCGAAGGGTGTGCCGCCTCTCGAAGAGTTCGTATTGGATTCGCTCGATCCTAAGCTTCCGGAGCTGCTGCGGTCGACGAACAATGGCAAGGGAGCGGATGTCGTACTGAACACTGCCGGCGGCCCAATGTTCGAGATCGGACTGAAGCTTCTGGCTCGCCGGGGAAGGCAGACCGAGATCACCACCCCAACGGAACGCAGAGCCAGTTTTGACGTGGTGGACTTTTACCACAACGAATCGCGCCTGATCGGACTCGATACTCTCAAACGAGATCTCCTCGCCTCCTCACGGGTTCTCGCCAAGCTCGCCGAAGGGTTTGTATCGGGAGCGTATCGCGTTCACCCGATCGATCACACATTGCCGCTGGAAGATGCCCGCCACGCGTACGAACTTGTCTCGACTGGAAGTGGCCTGCGCGTGGCCCTGAATATGAGCGCGGCATAGCACTCAGCGCTCGCCGCTTCCGATTTTGAGCGGCGAAGTGTGCGGGGTCTTCACGTACACGTAACGGATTAGCCAACTCCCCACCAAGAGAAACGCCAGGGCGCCAAGCACAAACAGCAAGCCGCCGCCGAGAAGAGTCAGGCCCAGAGGGATCAGTATCCCGGCAGCGAATAACAGTACTCCGGCGCGCCACTGTTGTTCGCGGGTGTAGAGTTGTGCGTGGATCGGTTGAAGATTCCGAAATAACAGCCCGAGCGGAATTACGTTGAGCACGAGCAGCACGATGAAAGCGGTGCGAAGAATCGCGGCTGCATGTGTTTGTCCCATTAGCGCAGACAGGACCAGCAGCTCGCCGCAGCCGAGCAAGAGCGCTGAATTAGTGAGACAGGCCCCCAGCCAGCGCGCGTCTTTCCAGCCTGGTTGCGCGTTGGTGCTGAGCAAAACGCCCTTGTAGGCCGCCGCGCCGAAGCCGGGCAGAAGTCCCACGATCACCGCGAGGATTCGAGCGCGCTCGAAGTCCCATCCAAATTCGGCCAGCACGCTGAGTCCCGCCGCTACGGTCAGCGGGAGCGAAAAGATCGTCAGACACCAGGTCCCCACCGACATCGGCGAACCGGGTTTGAAAACCCGAAGCATGTGATGGAATCGGAATGGATCGCCCAGGTCGAAAACGAGCATCGCCAGGTCCATGAGCAAAAGCACGAGTGCGACCGGATAAGCCACTTTCGCCACGGAGCGGAAGACCGCGGGCGCGGCTAACTCGCTGACCGCGGCGGCGAGGAACAGTCCCATCGCCATGCCGTTGAACAAGGCGTCCCAGGCGATGACGCCGTGCCACGCCGGCGCCTTAGTCACCGTGATGTTCGCGTAGCCGTGCATTTCAGGATCTCAGGAGAAACACCACCAGGAGCAGCACGGCGATCGCGGCCAAGCCCCCCGCGATCGAGCGAACGTAATCTCCCATCATGTGCAGCCACGGATTGAATGGCTCGTCCGGCAAGCCATATACGGAGGGGCGATCCACCAGCAGATAGAACGAATGCATCTCGGAATAGGTTTCGGTCGCGGTGTCGCCATACAGGTACGCCTCCTTGACGCCGCGCCGATGCAGTTCCTCCACGCGTTTGTGGGCCTGCTCGCGCAACTCGTCGATGGGGCCGAAGTGGATGGACTGAGTCGGGCACGCCTTGGCGCAGGCCGGTTCCAAACCGTCACGCTGGCGATCGTAACAAAGCGTGCATTTGTGCGAATGCCCGCCCATGTCGCTGCGCGTGATGACGCCGAACGGGCACGCAGCCACGCAGCACGAGCAGCCGTTGCAGATGTCGGCTTGAATATAGACGTTCTCGAATTCGTTCTGAATGATGGCTCCGGTGGGGCAAGCCTGATGGCAAGGGGCCGCAAGGCAGTGCTTGCAATGGTCGCTCATCATGAGCCAGCGGTTGGTATTTGAGTCGTTCGATGCAGTATCCAGGGAAAATTGTTCGATGAACTTTACATGGCGCCAAGTGCTCGCTGACAACTCCGCCGTATTGTCGTAGCTGTTGCCGGACCAGTTGAATCCATCCGACGGCAGTTGGTTCCACTGCTTGCACGCCACCTCGCAGGCTTTGCAGCCGATGCATACTGTCGTATCCGTGAAAAAACCGGTAGGCGGGCGCGGCTCCGGCGCCTCGCCACGCAGGAACGGATAGGTGAGGCGTCCCACCAGTTGCTCAAGCTGGCTGCGCGGCGCGTCGCTCGACTGAGGCAACGCCGACAGCTCCGTTTCTCTGCTTACGTCATTATTTACCATGCCCGAGCCTTCCTTCCGGCTGCGCGCTGGCCGGTGTGTCGGGGATCGGATCGAGCGTCGGCCAAA
>JASIGB010000376.1:0-3208 GCA_030045355.1 Bryobacteraceae bacterium | reverse complement strand
CCATATTCGCCAGCCCAGACCAGATGATATCCCGGCGGAAGTTGCACGTTCTTCGCGATGCGCTGCTGTGCCTCTTCCACCGTTCCGCCCAGGTCCCGGCCGCGAACGCTGAACTTCACCGGAATAAAGCGCTGCATGCTTTCGTGATAGATCCACGCGGCGCCGGTGTCGAGCGAGATGTTCGCGAGTTCGCATAGAGGAATGTAGGCATTAGCGCCGCTCGGAGTGGTATATCCGACTTTGATGTCGCGGATCGCATCCAGATTGTTGCGATATTCGGGTGTATAGCGGACCACCAGATCGAACTGCCGGTCGCCCTCCAGCACCTCCGTGGCGACTGCTCCGCCCATCGCGGCTTGAATGACGGAATTCACGTCACCGGAGTTCAAACCATATCGAGCGGCCTTCTCCCGATCCACTCGTATGTTCAGATTCGGCTGGCCGAGCACGGGAAAGATGCCGAGGTCTGTGACGCCCCGTACCTGACTCATCTGATCCCGGACTTGATCGGCTAGCTGCGTTAGGACTTGCAGATTGGGGCCAACGATTTTGACGGAGTTGACGCCTTTTACGCCCGAGATTCCCTCCTCGATATTGTCCTCAATGTATTGAGAAAAATTAAATACCACTCCCGGCAATTCGTTTTGAAACTGACGCTGAATCTGGTTGGTCAGCTTTTCCTTCGTTAATCCCTTGGGCCATTCATCGAATGGTTTGAGCGGAGCGAACAGCTCGACGTTCGAAAACGGCGACGCATCGCTGCCATCGTCGGGCCGGCCGTGCTGGGACACCACGGTAATCACCTCGGGATGCCGCAAGAGAATCTCGCGCATTTTTCTGGTGGCCGCTTCTCCATCCTCAAGCGACAGGGTGATCGGCATGGAGGCACGGATCCAGAAGTTACCTTCCTCCAGGTGCGGAAGAAATTCACTACCCAAGCGAGGAGCGATGAGGAAGAAGGTTCCCAAAGAGAGGGCCAGCTCCAATCCAACCACAAGGAAGCGATGTCTTAGAGCGAAGCGTAGGGCAGGATTGTACAGAGCGTGCAGGGCACGAACGACAATGGTTTCCACCTCTTTGACGCGCCCGGGAACCAGGAACGAAGCAATGACCGGGGTGACTGTGAACGTCGCAATCAGCGCGCCCGCGAGTGCATAACCGTAGGTCCGTGCCATGGGCCCGAAAATTTGTCCCTCCACTCCCTGCATGGTGAATAGAGGAACGAAACCAGCCACCGTAATTAACGCGGAAAACAGAACGGCTTTATCCACCTGCAGCGCGCTGACCATAATCGTCCGCAAGCGGTCCGTCCAGCGGAAAGGAGCTTCGCCCGCTTCGGCGTCAAGGACTTGTGTCGGATCCGGGCCCCAGTACCCGCGGGACAGGCGGTCCAATAGATGTTGTCTTTCTTCCGGCCCGCGCTGAAAATTCTTGAAAATATTTTCGACAAGAATGACCGCTGAGTCGACGATAATTCCGAAATCCACGGCCCCTACCGATAGCAGATTGGCGCTTTCCCCTGCTGCCACAAGAATGATCGTGGCGAAAAACAGCGCGAACGGGATGTTTAGGCCGACAATCGTGGCGCTACGAAGATCGCCCAGGAAAATCCATTGAATGAGGAAGACCAGCAGGCATCCGAAGATCAGGTTGTGAAGCACAGTGTGCGTGGTGAGTGCGATTAAGCCGGAACGGTCGTAAAACGGAACAACCTTCACTCCCGGCGGAAGGCTGCCGTCGCGATTCAGGGTGCGAATCGCCTGCTGGACTTTCGGAATCATGTCGGCGGTTTTTTCCGTTCGCCGTTGCACCACGATCGCTCCCACGACGTCATCCTGGTGGTCGCGGCCCAGGATGCCGAGCCTCGGACGATAGCCCACTTGGACTTTCGCGACGTCCTTAATCAGTACCGGAACGCCGTTTTCCTGGCTGAGAACGATATTCTCGATATCGTTGACTTTATATCCCTTGGTGACGTCATCGTTGCCGCCATCGTCAATCAGGCCCACGCCGCGAATATTAATGGACTGCTGGCCCATGCGAATTTCGCGCCCGCCCACGTTAATATTGGCGTTGCCCAGCGCGGTGAGTATTTGAGGCACGGTGACGCTGTAGGCTTCCAGCTTGTGCGGGTCCACTTCGACTTCAAATTCCTTGGTCGGTCCTCCCCAACTGTTGACCGCGGCAATGCCGGGGATGGTCAGCAAACGGCGCGCAACGATCCAGTCCTGTACGGTGCGCAGATTCGTGATTCCGAAGTGCGGAGGCCCCACCACCTGGTAGCGATAGATTTCACCGGTCGAGCTGTTCGCCTGAATGCTCGGCACCTGGTTTCCAGGCAAGTTGACATTCTGCGCTAACGCCACCGCCGCTTGGCTGTAAGCAAAGAAATAATCCACTCCATATTTGAAACTGACGCGCACGAATGAAAGACCATAAAACGAGGTCGAGCGGATGACATCGATTCCGGGCGTCGAGTAGAGCCCGATCTCCATCGGGATCGTGTAGTAACGCTCCATCTCCTCGGCGGACAAGCCGGCTGCCTGCGCGGTGATTTCCAAGATCACCGGAGTGGGGTTCGGATAGGCTTCGATGTTGAGCAGCTTGAACGCGATGAACCCGGCGCCGGCAAACAGAACCAGCGCGGCCACAACAATGGCGCGACGGCTTAAGCAAAATGCGAGAAGAGATCGGAACATGACTGCTTACTCCGCCTGGTCCGCCGACAACATGTTGCTCAGGAACACCGCGCCATCCGTCACCACCAACTCCCCAGGTTTCACGCCGCGGAGGATTTGCACACGACCGTCCCTGCGCAAGCCCGTTTGCACGATGCGCTGCTCGAAGTGCTGACGGTTCGTCGTCACCCAGGCGGTCATCGTGCCGTCCGGTTCACGAACCACGCCGTTGGCCGGAATCGCGGTGCTGGTTCTGGGACCCGCGATGCGAATGACGAAGTTCGCCAGCATCCCCGGACGCAACTCATCCTGGGGATCCTCGATGTCGCAGCGGACCGTCTCACGATGCGTGTTGGGATCCACGGAAGGGTAGATTTTCGTGATTTTCGCGCGAAATACACGGTTGGCATAGGCGAGGACTTTTACCTCGACCGGCTGCCCCAAGCGATATAAGCTGATGTCGCTTTCGATGACGTCCGCCAGCATCCACTTGATTCCGAGATTCGCGACCGTGTATGGAGCGGGCGGCG
>JASIGB010000375.1:0-8188 GCA_030045355.1 Bryobacteraceae bacterium | reverse complement strand
GAGTGGCTGGAACTGCATCTGGGCGTCGACGATCCGGGCGGTTCCGTGTCCGTCCATGCGATCGCGGGATTGTGGGGGCTGCTCGCGGCCGGTCTTTTGGGCGCCGTCGCGCCGGGCGACTCACCGCGCCTGTGGCTTGCGCAACTGGTGGGTATCGGCACGCTGCTCGGATTCGTGCTCCCGGTCACCTATGGATTGAATTGGCTGCTGAACCGCATTGCCCCGCAGCGCGTCGCGGTGGAAGGCGAGCGCCAGGGCCTGGATTTATACGAGCTCGGCGCGGGCGCTTATCCGGATTTCCTCACGCACAACGAAGATTTCTGGCAACGCTAGCTGTCTTCTTGGAGACCGCGGCGCGCGAGTTCGTCCGAGTAGAGGCGCTGCAGGCGATCCACGCGATCCAGCAATCCCGCGGTGAGGTCCTCGATGCGGATCGCGGCAAAATCCTCGTCGGAAAGTCCATCGAGGTGCGCCCGCCAATCGGCCTCCTGGCGCTCGTTGAACATCTCCTTATCGAGGACGCTGAGCGCCAGCAGTAGCCACGGCGCGGGGACCATCACGTCCTGGATCTGGTAGCGTTGGCCTTGGGAGTCCTCCTGGTCCCGCGGATTGACCTGATAGGGGACATCCGCTGTCTCGAGGATTCCACAGGCTTGCCCCAGGTCCGAGGTGTCCTGCGGCCCGAACGAACACGCGCATGCGGCACTCTCCAGCCAGTCCGCTTCCACTTCGGTCCCGGCATCATCCAGGGCGGTTGCTTGATCGCCGGGCGGAGCGATCTGCCGGCTGGCTACTTCCTCGTCATAGCAGCGCTGCGCGACGGCGGTCAGGTCCTCGCGGTTTATGTCCAACAACGCCTCGTCGGACAGTGAAGCATAATGCCGCCGCAGATCTTTGGGGTCGGGTTGCACGAACTCCTTCAGTATACCTGCCGCCTTGGCGTCAAAAGAATGCGGGAGCCCCGCGCGACGCTTGCAACCAGCGCCTCGCCTGGCGCTTCAATGCTTCGCGATCAGAAGCAGCAGCCCGAAAATCACCACCGGGATAAGCGCCATCGCCACGTAAAACAAAATCTGTTTCGCCAGCGGCGTCTTGCGATTCTTCCAGTTGTGCAGCTCGGCGCGGTCCGCCACGCCCACCTGGTCCAGATGCTCTAAATCCCAGGCGAATTCGTTGGCCGTCGAGTACCGGTTCTGCGGCTCGCGCTCCAGCGCCCGGTAAATCACCTCTTGCAGCTCGGGCGAAATCTCGGGATTCAGCTCGCGCGGCGGCACGGGATTATTCATGAGCCGGTCGTTCATGATGGCGAACGGGTTCGGCCCCTGAAACGGTGTCTTGCCGGTGAGCATTTCGTACAGCATCGCGCCCAGGGCGTAAATGTCGCTGCGCCCGTCTCCGCGTTTGCCTTTTACCTGCTCGGGCGAGATGTAATCGGGCGTGCCCATCACCTGCGATAGCTTGGCGAACGTCAGCCGTTTCGCGCCTTCCTTGCCCGCGATGCCGAAATCGATCAGCTTAATGCGATCGTCGGAATCCACCATGATGTTCTCGGGTTTCAAATCGCGATGCACCACGCCGTTGCGATGAATATAGTCCAGCGCGTCGGCAACGCCGATGGTGATTTTGATCGCCCGCTCCACCGGCAGCTTCTTGCCCTGGTCGTGCAGGATTTGACGCAGCAGCCGTCCCGGCACCCACTCCATCACCATGTAGAGCTGGCTGCGATCGCCGTCCGGCAGCACCTTCATGACGCCGGGATGGTCCAGCTTTTCGCCGATCTCCCCCTCGCGCTTGAACCGGTCGAAAAGCACCGGATCGGCTTCCATTTCCGGATGCGGGATCTTGATGGCCACCTCGCGCCCGTTGCGCATGTCGGTGGCGCGAAAAATCGAGGCCATGCCGCTGCGGGCGACGAGCCCTTCGATGCGGTAATGGTCGAGCTGCTCGCCGGGGTGAAGATTCATGTGGTGCGCGGGAACGCGCGACCGGAGCGGCCTCGCTTAGCGAAGCTTATAAGGCCGTCCCCGATACATTCCCACGCGTTCCACGCCGCGAACTCGGATTAGTTGAACGCTTATATTATCACTGCCGTCGCGATGGTTCGCAAGATCCACCAGGCGCTGAGCGGCCTGTTCCAGATCGCCTCCATGCCCGGCTACCGCCGCCATCTCGGTGGATTCCACGGAATGATACAGCCCGTCACAGCACAACAGCAGAACGTCCCCCGGATAGACCTGAATGTCGCTGGTCTCGATGTTGACAAACAGGTCGTTTCCGAGTGACCGGCTCAGGACGTGCCGCGTGTCGGCCTCCGACGCTTCCTTGGCCGAGATCAGCCCGATCCGCGCCTGTTCCTGCGCGACGGTGTGATCGCGCGTCAGCAGGCGGCATTGGTGCTGCCGGATGAGATAGCAGCGCGAATCGCCCGCATGCGCCACCACCAGGCGGTCGTAGCGAAGGGCGCACGCCACCAGCGTCGTGGCCATGGACGTTCCCCCCGGGCTGTGGGCCCGGCCGGTTTCGTAAATGCGTACATTGGCCTCCTGCGCCAAACGCATCAGCAGAGCGCTGAGCCCTTCCGACGCCGGAGCCCGGAGAAATCCTGCGGTTAGATGCTCTACCGCCGCGCGCGAGGCGACCTCGCCCTTCTCGGTCCCGCCGACGCCGTCGGCCAGCACGAACAACCATCCGAGCGACCGGGCCTGCGCGGGCGAAGCCGGCGCCACGTGGCCGAGGTAATCTTCGTTGTGCTCGCGTTGGCGTCCCGGGTCGGAACGCGCGGCGAATTCGACATCCAAAGTCGAACTGAAAGCCGAACTAAGCCTGGGCGCTTCCCGGCGGGCGCCGCGATCGTCAGGCACAGCCCTCAAATTGTTCATGGTCGTTCAAAATCACAAATAGAAAAAAACGGACGGGCGACTAGCGCCCGCCCGGACCTCGTGATGCTGACAATTCCCTGCCCCAGCGGCTATTGCGCCGCCATGAACCGTTTGTTCACCAGCGTGGTGCGTCCCTTGGCCTTGCTGGAGCGCGCGAAGTATATGGCGCCGTAGATGGCCCACACCGCCGCGATTCCCAAGGCCAGTAACGGCTCCATCTTGGTGCCGTATCCCATGAACGGACCGATCAGATAGAACGCCATGCAAGCCAGGTTCGCCAGCAACCCGAAAATCGGGATGGCCATGTGCTTCAGGAAGTTGAACTTCGGATGATTGTGGTAGGCCACCATGCAAACGATGCAGCTCAACATATAGAGGAGGAAGGTGCCGAAGTTCGACGCCAGGGTCATGGTCGTCCACGTATTCGGCAGCGCCGCCATGGCGTCGTGACCGATATAGCCGAAGCTCGACCAGAAGCCGTGCGGCAGCGCGGTAATGGCCGCGTCGGTGGGAGCGCTGGCATCGCCGAAGTACATAATGTCGGCCACGGCGCCGATGATCGCCGAAATCACCGCCAGCGTCCAGATCGCGCGATGCGGAGTGAGATTCTCCGGATGCAACGTCCCGAGATGGCCGGACAGCTCGTCGTCTTTGCCCATGGCGTAGGTCACGCGAGCGCCGGTGTTCATGCAAGAAAGCGTCGTGCCGATCAGCGCCAGCACCACCGTGAAGGCTTCAAAGAGCATGAAGATCCGGCCGTTGCCCGGTCCCAGGATGGCATCGCCCACCACTACCATCATGTCGCCGATGGGCGCCGCCGATCCGGCCGCATTCTGGATGCTATATCCGCTATTCAGGAAGTAATTGGCTGCAAAATATTCGAACAGGTAACAGAAGCAGCCTTGTACCAGTAGCGAGACGATCACCGCGATGGGGACGTCCCGTTTGGCGTTCCTCGCCTCGCCGCCCATCGACGTGACCGATTCGAAGCCCACCAGGATCAGAATCGCTACCGTAGCCTGCACGAACATCCAACCGAAGTTGTGGATTCCAACAACGGAGCCGGCCGTGGGGTGCGACAGAAAGCCACCCTTGTCGTCGTGCTCGGGATAGCTGATGGTGTAAGGCACGGGCTTACCGGCCGCATCCAGCATGGGCTTGGGCACGCCGTTGGCATCGCGCACGATCACGTCGGTGGATTGCCCGTTGACGGTCTGTTTCTGCGTGAGGAACTGATACGTGTACGCCTCGCTGGTTTGCGGGTCGAACTGCCAAGCCACGCTCCCCGGCGCATGATTCATGCGGTAGCCGATCGCCATCACGGAAAATACGATCAGCGCGCTGATCTGAATGATGTTGATCGCGATGTTCACCGCCGTGGAGCCGTTGACGCCGCGATGGGCGATGTAAGCCACGGCGAAGGAAAATACGATTGCGATAGCGATCATGAACATCGGACCGGGATTGGTCGCGTTCATGAAGTTGGGCCACAGGATTCCGGCCAGGTAACCACACACGATTCCCATCGTGGCCGTCATCACGCCCGGGTAGATCCAGTAATACAGGTGCGAGCCCCAGCCGACAATGAACTTGGAAATACGAGCGTAGGGCCACGCTTTCTCGTGGTTGAGGAACGACTGTTCCGCGAAATAGTAGGAGCTGCCAGTGCCAGGGTATAGCTTCGCCATTTCGGCGTAGCACACCGCGGTCGCCAGGCACAGCAGTGTGGCGAACACAATTCCGATCCACATCGAAGGCGCCGTCGAGCCTTCCGCCGCCTGGCTTAAGAATGTCAACCACAGGAACGCCCCCGGGGCAATCAGCGCCATGGCGTTCATTGTCAGGCCCGTTAAGCCTAACGTGGCTTGCATTTGTGGTGCGTCGTTTTCGGCCATTATTACCTTTCCCTTCTAATTTTTTGGGGGTGCCGCTCGACGTGGAGCCACTAGCTTTTTAACTGACCTTACACTCTCCGAGAGCCGTCGTCCAATCGAAATTCCTTATACGAATCGATAGAAGAAACTAACCACTGCCATTCGAGGCGCCGCGGATTTGAGTCGCGCCAGGCAGTCCTGGCCGGCGCGAGATAGTCCGTTCGGCCCGCAGCCGGAGCCATAAGTGCTCGGCTGCGCGCGGTTTCCAGATACCGCTTGCGTGCCTCACAGGTATGGGTCATTCTATTGGCTAGATGCGTCATTTGCCAATAGATATTTTGGATGCTATCCATAAAACGACACGGCACCGAGACTTGCGAATCGATTGCATCCAAATTTTCTATTGGCATTGCGCTCCGATTCCCATTACGATTTCGAAAGCGTAAGGCTTTAGGCCCCTAGCAATCGTTAATTCCATTTCCGCCATTAACCTGCGCACCGCGACGTGCCTGGCCCGGCCGTTAGGCCGGTCGATTAGAAAACAATTCAACTTCGGGAGAGGTGTATGAAACCCTTGCATTTGAAGAGTCTAGGTGTAGTTACTCTTTGCCTCAGCCTGGCTGCGGTTTGTGCCGCCCAGAACGCCCCCGCGCAGGCTGACCCGCCGGCGGGCCAGTCCTCCGCACCCGCGCCTCAATCCGCCGCTCCAGCCAGTCAGGCTGCTGCCGCTCCAGCCCCGGCCGCTCCGTCCGCCTTGAGCACCCCCTCCGTCACCGGACCCTTGTCGAACCTTCCGCCGCTCGTTTTCGACGCCGGACCTCTCGGCAAGATCGACGCCAATGGCATCATCACGGGATTCGGCATGTGGCAGGGCGATCATGTGCCCGGCGACAGCAACACGCAGGCGGCCTTGAGCAACGGCCAGATTTTCCTGCAAAAGACCGATGGCTGGTTCCAGTTCTATGTGCAGGCCGGCGCGTATACGGTGCCGGCGCTCGCCACTCCGTTTCTGCAAACGGACAGGACTCTCTCGGAGCTTTATGGCCCAGTGCCGGTGGCGTTCGTGAAGCTGCAGGCCGGCAAGAACACCTCCATCGAGATCGGTGAGCTGCCCACTTTGATCGGCGCCGAGTATACGTTCAGCTTTGAAAACATGAACATCGAGCGCGGATTGCTGTGGAACCAGGAAAACGCCGTCAATCGCGGGATCCAACTCAATCAGACCATGGGCAAATTCACCGCGTCGGTCAGTTGGAACGATGGATTCTATTCCAACCGCTACACCTGGCTCTCGGGTTCTCTGGCCTACACCAACGGACCGCACGCCATTGCGTTCGTGGCGGGCGGAAACTACGGCCAAACTAAGTTTCAGACCTACGCGACGCCGGTACAAAACGACGGCAGCATCTACAACGTGATCTACACCTACACCAAGGGTTCCTGGATCCTCCAGCCGTATTATCAATTCACCGACGTGCCGACCAATGCGAACATCGGCATCCTGTCGGGCGCCCACACCAACGGCGGCGCGATACTGGCGAGCTATGCCTTCAAGCACGGTTTCTCGCTGCCAGTGCGGTTTGAATACATCACCAGTTCGGGAAGCGCTGCCGCCAATGCCGTCAACTTGATGTTCGGTCCGGGAAGTTCCGGAACCTCCATCACCTTGACGCCCACGTTCCAATACGGTGGATTCTTCTTCCGCGGGGATCTCGCCTGGGTGCACGCGAGCAACATCACGCCCGGCTACGCCTTTGGACCCAACGGCGTCAATGCCGATCAGCCCCGCGCCGTGGCCGAAATCGGGTTCATTTTCGGCAACAACATTGTGGAAAAGAAATAGGCCAAATTAGCGGAGGAGTGCGCCGGCGCGAGCCAACAACGCCTTACGCCGGACAACCTGCGGCGAGGCCTGTCAGTGTCTTGCGGCAGCATTCGCCAGCCATTTGCCGCCTGCCATCCGTGCCGATAGATAATTTGGATGGGCGTCATAATGCGGCCTCTCCGCGCGCGTCTCGTGCGCCATACTGAATTTTGCTTATGGAACCGATGGCGGGACGATTGCCCGAGTCGATACCGGACTCGGTGGCCGATTCACTGAACGATGTGCGGGACCGCTCCGCGCATCGGCTTCAGTCCAGCGCCGCCTGGCGTCAGGCCGAAGAAGAGTTTTTCAGAACCGGCCGGGCCTCCGGCGTTCAGATCGCCCTGACGCGCGCCATCGACGCGATCGCCGCGGACGCTTATCGCGCTACCATCGAACCGGTTCTGCCGCAGGGCGCGGTGATGCTGGCTGCCGGAGGTTACAGCAGGCGCGAGTTGTTCCCTTATGCCACGGTGGATATTCTGGTGCTGCTCGAAAGCGAGTCGCCCTGGGTCTCGCTGCGGGAGCCTTTGGCCGAATGCGTCCGTTTGTTATGGGATGCCGGACTGCGCCTCAACCACACCGTCCGCACGATCTCGGAATGCCTGGAATTTCGCGAGCAGAACCTGGACCTGAATATCAATCTTCTGAACCTGCGATACCTGGCCGGCGACCAGACCCTGCATTCGCGTTTTGAAAACAAATGGCCGGCATTCCTGGAAAAGTTTGGCTCCCAGCTTAGCCAGCATCTGGTCAGACACACGCGGCTGCGCCACGCCCGCTATCAGAATACACTGCACCACCGCGAACCGGACGTCAAGGAGCATCCCGGCGGGCTGCGCGATTGGAACCTGATCGAATCGCTCGCGCGCCTGGGGGTGGAACCTCCCGAGAGCGGCGACGAGTTGGCCAAAGCCGCCGAGTTTCTGTCCTCCCTGCGCTGCTTTCTGCACTACTATTCCCGGGGCGACCGCAACGTGTTGGATGTAGCGGCTCAGGAACGCTTCCTTGCCCAGCCCTTCAGCCGCAATCTGACCGAGCCGGACCCGCCTGGATCGCTGGCCGCATGGATGCGCGAGTACTTCCGGCATGCCTGGCCCATCTTCAACGAAGCGCGCCGCGCGCTGAACGCGGCGGACCGGACCGAGAGCACGCTGGCCGCGAGTTTTCGCGACTGGCGCTCGCGTCTCTCCAACAGCGAATTCACGGTATCGCGCGAGCGAATTTTTCTGCGCAATCCCGCGCAACTGGCGAGCGACCCAGCGGTGGTGCTGCGGCTGCTCGAATTCATCGGGCGTCACGGCATCGCGCCCGCGCCCGAGACCGAGCGCCGCCTGCAGGCTTCGCGCCCGGCTTTTGCCGATTATTGCGCTACGCCGCGGCCCTTGTGGGCCACGCTCGAAAGCATTCTGTCTTTGCCGCGCGCTCCCCTCGCCCTGCGCACTCTGCAGCGCACCGGAATGCTGGCCGGCTTGTTCCCCGAGTGGGCTGCCACTGTGGATCTGGTGGATTCCGAACCCGAGCAGCGCTACACCGTCGACGAGCACGCGCTGATCGCCGTGGAGCGGGCT
>JASIGB010000374.1:0-4409 GCA_030045355.1 Bryobacteraceae bacterium | reverse complement strand
TTTCCTCTATCCGGGCTGCTGGCGTCCACGCTCACGGGTCCTGACACGCCGGTCACGTGGCGCGGCGACGTGCAGTACGGCGGCTCGCGCCAGTTTTCCGTATGGGCGCGCGTCAAGATCTCGGCCACCATGACGCGCGTAGTGCCCACCGTGCTGATCCTGCCCGGCCAAACCGTGACGCCTGGCGAGGTGCGGCTGGAGACTTACGACGATTTTCCCCTGCGCAACGACATCGCCCGGAATCTGGATGAGGTCATCGGCCGCATGCCGCGCCGCGCGCTGCGCGCCGGTCTGCCCGTATTCCGCGCCGATTTGATTGAGCCGTTCCAGGTGCAGCGCGGCGACACGGTGTACGTGACGGCCATCGCCGGCGCCGCGCAGCTTCATATGCCCGCGGTGGCGGAAACGCCCGGAAGGCAGGGCGACACCATCACGCTCCGCAATCCGCAGAGCGGAAAAGTATTTCACGCGCGGATCGAAGGGAAAGATCGAGCGCTGCTGATGGTGTGGCCGCTCGGAGAGCAAATCATTTCGCAAACGAGGGTCCAATGAACGTGCGAATCATCGCCACTCTGCTGTTATTTTGTGCCGCTCTTGCGAACGCCCAATCGGCCATCAACCAGTCGGCGAACAAGAAGAAGAAGGACGCTAAGCCGCCGGAGCCCTCGCCGCTTGAGCAGTACATCAGCGCCTCGTACCGGGACGCCAAGCTGCCGGAAGCCGCGCCGCCGCCCGGTTCCATGTGGTCGCCGAATGCGATTTTTTCCAATTTGGGTTTGGATCTGAGAGCCAGCCGCGTGGACGACCTGGTCACCATCGTCGTAAATGAAGTATTTTCGGCCGTGGCCAACGGCGATGTCAGCACGCAGCGTCAATCCACGGCGCAGAGCAATATCACGCAGCTCGCGGGCATCAAAAGCAAAACCGGAGCTCTCGCCAATCTCCTCAATTCGACTACCCAGACCCAACTCCAAGGAACCGGCGAGACCAGCCGTGGCGCCACCCTTACGGCCAACATGAGCGCCCGCGTTACTCAGGTGCTACCCAACGGGTACCTGGTGATCGAAGGAACCAAGCGCGTGCAGGTGAGTTCGGAAAATCAGACCATCACGGTGCGGGGAGTCATCCGGCCGGTGGACCTGGTGCCCACCAATACGATTCCCTCCAACCTGATCGCGCAAATGGAAATTCTGGTGAACGGCAAAGGCGTGATCAACGATTCGATTCATCGGCCCAACTTCCTGTACCGTTTGTTGCTCGGCATTTTACCGTTCTAGGTTTTTCCAATTCATGCGATTATTGACAGCACTCTTGATTGCCACGGCGCTGCCAGCGTTCTGTGCGGACACCGAACCGGCGGAGGCGCGTCTGAAGGAACTGGTGTCCCTCGAAGGCGTCCGCGACAATCAGTTAATCGGATACGGCATGGTGGTGGGACTCAAGGGCACCGGCGACCGCCAGCTCACCATCTTCACCGCCCAGAGCCTTGCGAATATGCTGCAACAGATGGGCGTGACCGTAACCCCGACGCTAATTTTGGTGAAAAACGTGGCCTCCGTGATGGTGACGGCCACGCTCCCGCCGTTCGCGCAATCGGGCATGCAGATCGACGCTACCGTCGCGGCGATCGGCGATGCCGCGAGCCTGCAAGGCGGCTTGCTGCTGATGACCAGCCTACGCGGTATCGACGGCAAGGTGTATTCGGTGGCGCAAGGACCGGTGGTCACCGGCAGCTTTATCGCCGGCGGCGCAGGCACGACGCAGACGCTCAACCATCCGACTGTGGGCCGTGTTCCGGGCGGAGCGATCGTGGAGCGTCCTTCGCCCGCGCTCGAACCGACGAAAGTGGTACGCCTCCAGCTCCACGATGCGGACTTCACCACGGCCGTGCGCATTGCCGATGCCGTGAATCGTCACTTCAATGCGGGAAGCAATGCCATCGCGCACGCCGACAATTCCGGGCTGGTGAGCGTTGCGATTCCTTCCGATTTTTCCACTCGTGCGAGCGAATTCATCGCTCAGATCGAAAGCCTGACGGTGGAAACGGACCGCCCGGCCAAAGTTGTGATCAACGAGCGTACCGGGACCATCGTGATGGGTAAAGAGGTCCGAGTATCGCCCGTCGCCATCATGCATGGCGATCTGAGCGTGCAGATTCAGACCAATTACGACGTCTCCCAGCCCGGACCATTTTCCAACGGCACCACGCAAGTCACGCCGCAGGTTACGGTGGGCGTCAAAGAGGAAAAGGCGCGCAATGTTGTTCTCAAGGAAGGCGCCACGGTGGAGGAACTGGTGCGCGCTCTTTCTTCCATCGGCGCGACGCCGCGCGACATTATCGCGATCTTGCAAAGCTTGAAAGCCGCCGGCGCGCTGGAATCGGAGATCGAAGTCATTTAGCCGTTTCTTGGTGATCAGCGATGTCCAGCGATTTTAGCATCTCCTCCGGAGCCGACTTAGCGGCCACTAACTGGACGCTTTCACATACGAACAATCCCGATGTAATTTCCGCCAACGAAACATTCCATCAGGCGTTCGAGTCTGCGTCGAAAAACACTGATTCGCCGGAAAAAATCGCGAGCGTCGCCAAGCAGTTCGAAGCGCTGATGATCGGCCAGATGTTGAAGTCGGCACGCGAGGCCTCCGGCGGCGGCTGGCTGACTGACGAAGACGATCAGGAAGATACCACCGGATCACTGGTGATGGAAATGGCGGAACAAGGTTTCTCGCAGGCCTTGGCAGCGCGCGGCGGACTCGGACTCGCCAAGATGGTGACCCAGAACCTCGAGCGAGGAGAACCTAAAACTCCCAACTCCGATTCAGATTCTCCGTCCCGGCCGGCGCCGTCGACGGGTACCGCGACGAATACGGACTCGAAGCGCTAGCGGCTGCCATGGGTTCCGGCGGGGCATCCTGGGCGGGCGCGGCTTCGAGGTCGCCGACATTGCGCATCGCGCCGATCCAGCCCTCGAGCAGCGTTTGGATCAGCTGCGAGACTTCCTGAAGCATCGATTCGGATTTCTCGGCATGCGCCTGGATCAGGCGGTTCTGCAAATAGCCGTAGAGGCCGCTGAGCGTGTCGCAATACTGCGGCGCTACGTCGCGGCGCAGGGAGAAACGCAATTCGCCCAAAATCTGCACGGCCCGCGTCACCGCGTTGCCGCGCCCGAGAATGTCACCGGCGCGGTGTGCCTCGATCGCATCCTGCACGGCCTTTACCGCGGCTTCGAACAACATCCGCGTCAGCTCCATCGGCGTGGCCGCCGCCACGCGGCTGGCGAGGTACTCGTGATGAGGATTCGGCGGTGTCATCGTTCAGCGCTCCGCTAAGGGTTCCTGGTCGCGCTAGTATATCGCTCCACCTTAGGAAAGTTTTAGCGATTCTTTTACCCGCATTTGCGGGTAGGCGTACTGCGCCGCCCCCAATACCTCCCCACATAAGAAATGATGAATCCCATGTGAAGTCTTAGATTTCAACCTCCGATGTTGTTATTTACAAGGCTAGTTAAATGACGGTTACCTTACTCGCGGCTGGGAGCGTTTAGTGTGAACACTGTACTGTGGATTGACGAAAGCGCTACCGGCAGTCAACAAGTGTGTGTAAATGAAGGCTCTGACAAGCTTCGAGTCCTGTTCGCACCGGGCTTGCCCGCTGCCTTCGACTTACTGAAAGCCGAGCGCATCGGAGCCGTACTGATCCAGTTGCCGATCCGCGGCAGCGACGGTCCCAACATCGTGGAGCAGATCCACGCGGAAGGCTGTCGTGCACCGATCGTGGTGTACGAGCCGGGCGGCGTCGTAAGCAAGGCCCCGGAGCTCACGCGGCGTGGTGCGTTCCAGTACGTGTCTCACCCTGTGAAGCCTGAAGAATTGCTCGATCTGCTGCTGGTGGCTGTGCGGCACCACGCGGCGTATCGGGAGTTGCCGCGCGAAGGTAAATCCGCGGCGCCGGAAGCCCAGCCGTGCCATCTCCTGATCGGATCCAGCTCCGCGATGCGGGAAGTGATCGAGATCATCGAACTAGTGGCCAACCGGCGCTCCACGGTTCTTATTACCGGCGAGACGGGCACCGGGAAAGAGGTGGCCGCGCGTGCTTTGCATCTGGCGAGCGGCCGTGCGTCTTCGCGCATGGTGGCGGTCAACTGCGCCGCGCTTCCCGATCATTTGCTCGAAGCCGAGCTTTTCGGACACACCAAGGGCGCCTTTACCGGCGCGGTGAACACGCGCGTGGGGCTCTTCGAGCAGGCCCACCGGGGCACGATTTTCCTGGATGAAATCGGTGAGCTCCCGCTGCCGCTCCAGGCCAAGCTCCTGCGCGTGCTGCAGGAGCGCGAAGTACAGCGCGTCGGCAGTTCGGAGCCGCTTCCCATCGACGTGCGTGTCATCGCGGCGTCCAACGCCAACCTGCT
>JASIGB010000373.1:0-6275 GCA_030045355.1 Bryobacteraceae bacterium | reverse complement strand
TCAGAGAGTTCGGCAAAAAGACTGGCGACGGCAACGACCGATTGCGCGTCGGCTCGATCGGGGAAATGGCCGCCGACGGTGGTTTCACCGGGCCCACGGCCTGGTCGCTGGTGGACTACAAAGGACTCCCGGGATTTCGCGGCCGCGCTTTCTTCACCCCCGAGCAGATCCACGCCAATATCGAGGAGGGCCACAAGCTCGGCTGGCAATTCGGGATTCACGCCATCGGCGACGCGGCCATCGCGATGACCGTCGACGCCTATGACAAAGTGCTGCACGATTATCCGCGCAATGACCATCGCCATTATCTGTGCCACTTCACCGTGCTTCCTCCCGCTCGCACGATGGAGATCATGGCGAAAGACAAAATCCACATCGCGCAGCAACCCAATTTCACTTACAACCTGGAAGGGCGTTACGTCGAGACGTTGGAGGGGAACCGGCTCGCGACCAATAATTCGATTACCACTCCCGTCAAGAAATACGGGCTGTTCATGGCCTTCGGCAGCGATAACCTCCCCATCGGCCCGATGGTGGGTTTGTACGCCGCCGTCACTCGCAAGGGGGAAAGCGGGAAGGTTTACGGTCCGGGCGAAGCAGTTAGCATCCGCGAGGCGGTCACGATGTACACGCGGAACGGCGCTTTCCTGACGCGCGAGGAAAAGATCAAAGGCACGCTCGAGGCCGGGAAGGTGGCCGACATGATCGTGCTGCCGGAGGATCTGCTCAACGTATCTCCAGAAAAGATTCTCAAGATGCAAGTCGACATGACGATCATTGGCGGCAAGGTGCTCTACGAGCGCGTCTAGCGGTTGGCCAAACCAGCGGTCGCAGCAACCTCAGGCCAACGCGAAATCCATACCCTAGCGGGACGTTCAGAAAACAGTTCGGGCTGGTTACCGCATCGGCAAAGTTCGCGGCGACGCTATGCCGCGCTAAACTCACACGTTAAGAACGAGAACAACCGCGGGCGCTCCAGGGGCTCAAGTCGGCGGGCCTGGAGTAACGCTCCCAGCGAGGTCGCACGGTCGTGATCCCGAACCCGCAGCGGGCGTGCTGTCGCTTCCCCCGCATCTGTTGTAATCTACGCCTCGGGGGGCGCTCGCGCTTCCGAGAGAAGAGAGCAGGTAGGAGTTCACATTGAACACTCGAATTCGGGGTGCGGCGTTCATAATCGCGGGTGGAGTGATGCTGGTCTCACAACCAGGCACAGCCCAGCAGCGTCCAGCGGGGCCGTACACAGCCGAACAGGCCCTGGCGGGACGCACCGCATATCAAGCCAATTGCGCGGCCTGCCACGCGCCGGATCTCTCCGGGCGCGAAGGACCGCAACTGGCCGGCGCGAACTTCCTGAGCCAATGGGGCGACAAGACCGCGGGCGACTTGATCGGTTTCATGCGCGCCACCATGCCTCCCGGCGCGGGTGGATCGCTTTCGGACCAAACCTACATTAATCTCGCCGCGTTCATCCTCGACGCCAACAGCGCACGGCCAGGCGACCGAACACTCAGCTCGGAGTCGGGTGTCGCGATTGGCGCCGTTGCGTCCGGACAGCGCGCCGCCTACTTGCTGCCGGGCGCCGCGCCGCCTCCCGCCGCGCAACCGGGCAACCAAGATAAGCCAGGCGGAGGGGCGCCCCGGGGAATCACGGTCGCGGGCGAAGTGAAGAACTACGTTCCGGTCACCACTGCCATGCTCCGCAATCCCGATCCCGGCGACTGGCTCATGATTCGCCGCGATTACAAGGCCACTTCTTACAGCCCCCTCAGCCAGATCACGGCGCAGAACGTCAACGAGCTGCGTCTGGTGTGGAGTTGGGCCATGCAGGAGGGTGCGAGCAACGGCAACCAACCAGCCCCGATTGTGCATAACGGTGTGCTGTACGTGAACAATGCAGGCATGGTGCTGCAGGCCCTGGATGCGAAAACCGGCGAGTTGATCTGGGAGAATCGCTACGGCTCCAATCCCACGGCGCCGGCCATGCGCGGTATCGCGATCTACGATGACAAGATCTTCGTAGCCACGGGCGAGGCGCATCTGATGGCATTCGACGCCCGCAACGGTAAGGTGGTCTGGGACACCACCATAGGCGACCGCTCCAAAGGCGACTACGCCAGCACGAGCGGCCCCATCGCGGTGAACGGAAGGCTGATTCAAGGACTGGGCCGCGATTCCTGCGCGACATATCGGGAAGAAAAGTGCTTCATTAGCGCGTATGACGCCAAAACCGGGAAGGAAGTGTGGCGCTTTCGGACCGTGGCCCTGGAAGGTGAACCCGGAGGCGATACGTGGGGAGGACTCCCGAATATCTTCCGGGCCGGCGTGGAATCGTGGATCACCGGAAGCTACGATCCGGACTTGAACCTGACCTACTGGGGGACAGCCCAAGCCAAACCCTGGATGCGCGTGAGCCGCGGCTCAGGCAACGGCGCGACGCTATATTCCAACTCTACCCTGGCGCTCAATGCCGATACCGGGAAGCTGGCCTGGTATCACAGCTACGTGCCGGGTGAGACGTTGGACTTGGACGAAGTTTTCGAACGAGTGCTGGTGGACGATCAAGGTCAGAACTACGTCTTCAGCGCGGGCAAGACGGGCATCCTGTGGAAGTTGGACCGCCGGACGGGAAAATACCTCGGTCACAAGGAAATGGTGTTCCAAAACGTATACGATTCCATCAATCCGCTCACCGGGGAACCGCACTATCGCAACGATATCGTCGAGCAGCGCATTGGAGAGTGGGTGACCGCGTGTCCCTCGACGGAGGGAGGCAAGAACTGGCCGGCGATGACCTACTATCCGCCGGGCAACCGGCTGATCATTCCGTTGAGCCAGAGCTGCCTGGAGATGAATGGGCAGGCGATCGAAAAGATTGCGGGTGGTGGGAGCGGCAACGGAGCCCAGCGTCGCTTCTTTGAGATGCCAGGTACAAACGGCAACGTCGGGAAGCTGGCGGCGTACGATGTGCGGACGATGCGCGAAATCTGGAAATACGAACAGCGCGCGCCGTTCCTTACCGGCGCGGTCTCGACAGCCGGTGGTGTGGTGTTCGCTGGCGATCTGGACCGCATGTTCCGTGCTTTCGACGCCGGCACCGGACGTATTTTGTGGGAGACGCGGCTTCCGGCCGCGGTTCAAGGGTTTCCGCTTACATTCACCGCGGGTGGCAAGCAATACTTGGCTGTAACCACGAGCAACGGCGGCGGCAGCCCTCGCGCCGTACCGGCCGTCGTTGCAACAGATCTGCATTATCCGGCGACAGGCAATGCCCTATACGTTTTCGCGGTTCCCGATCGAAGATAGGCGCCGCGATAGTTTCGGATGATTCTTCACACTTGGTTCAAGGGAAATTTCATTTCTGAGGTATGCGGAGCCGTGCATCCCACGGCTCGTCCGTAATGTCACGGGCCATTGCACGCGTGTGACGGCATGCTAGAATCCGGGAAACGGAGGTCCGGATTTTGAATTCGACCCCTGTCCCGGAGATCACGGGGCTGATTCACGCCTGGAATGGCGGCGATCGAGAAGCCCTGGAGCGTATCCTGGTCCTGGTCTATCCGGAACTGCGCAGAATCGCGCAAAAATGCCTGAGCGACGAGCGCAGCGGCCACACTCTGCAGGCCACCGCGCTGGTCAACGAGGCCTACCTCCGCTTTGTCGGCATCCAGAAAATCGATCTCCAGGACCGCGCGCATTTCTTTGCCATCGCGGCCAGGCTGATGCGCCGCATCCTGGTGGATTACGCGCGTTCCCGCGGCTACGCCAAGCGCGGCGGCGACGCCCAGCGCGTGGATTTCAATGAAGCTCTCATCGTCTCCGCCGCGGTGGACCCCGCCTTGGTCCGCATGGATGACGCATTGCAGCAACTCGCCGCCTTCGATCCCCGCAAGGCGCAGATCGTAGAGATGCGCTACTTCGGGGGGTTGAGCGCCGACGACATTGCGGGCGTGCTGAAAGTCTCGGTGCAAACGGTGCACCGCGATTGGAGCCTGGCAAAGTCCTGGCTGGCCCGTGAGATGAGCCCCGCGATTAGCAACGAAGCGCCACAGTCCGGCGATCGGAGCTAGCGATGGACCCAGAGCTTTGGCGCAAAGTGGAACAACTGTACCACGCCGCTCTGGAGATGAAGGAGGGCGAGCGCGCCGCGTTTCTCGACTGCGTGGAAGATGCCGCGCTGCGCAAAGAAGTGGAGTCGTTGCTGGCGTTGGCCGCGGATGCTGACGGTTATCTGCGTGCGGTAGTGGGAGAGGTGGCCGCGCAAGCCGCCGCCGGCAACGCCGCGGACCGGACAACGTTGCCCGTGCCGGCAGGCGTTCCTCAAAAGCTGGGGCGCTACGAGCTGATTGAGAAAATCGGCGCGGGCGGCATGGGTGTGGTCTACCGGGCCAAGGATCCGGCCATCGGCCGTGTAGTTGCCATTAAGACCATCCTGCTCGATAAGGAGGCTGGGAACAGTTCCGAGCTACGCGCTCTCATGGTACGCGAGTCGCAAGCAGCGGGCCGGCTCACACACCCGAACATCGTCACCATTCATGATTTTTGCCAGGATGACGACGCCTCTTATATCGTGATGGAATTTGTGCAGGGCCGTACCCTCGATTCGGTGATGCGTGGAAATCCAGCTCTCCCTTCCAGTGTTGAGGTATTGCAAATCGTGCAGGAATGCGCTGCCGCGCTCGACTACGCACACAGCCGCGGCGTGGTCCATCGCGACATCAAGCCCGCCAACATCATGCTGCAGGACGACGGCGTGGTGAAGATTGCCGATTTCGGCATCGCTAGGGTGACGCAGTTCTCGGGGCTCACACAAACGCTAGCACCGAGGGGTTCGCCTGCGTTTATGGCGCCCGAGCAGTGGCACGGCCGGACGGTGACCGGGAAAGCGGACCAGTACGCGTTGGCAACCGTTGCGTACCTGCTGCTAACTGGACGCCAGCCGTTTGAAGGTGACTCTGTTCCAGCCTTGGCTGCGATGGCTCTCTATCAGGATCCGCCTGCCGCAACCTCTTTCAACCCCACTCTAAATCCGGCGGTGGATCGGGTGTTGCGTCGGGCTCTTGCGAAGAATGGTGAGGCGCGTTATCCCACATGCGGGGAGTTTGCCGCGGAACTTGGAAGAGCTTGGGACCCTGGTGCTGCCAGTGGGCCAATTCGCGGGAACCGGCGGAAACTGGTGGTGGCAGCGATCTTTGGCGCTCTAGCCCTGGCTCTCGCCGGCGGTTTGCTTCTGTTCCATCGCGGTTCGGACTCCACCATACGGTCGAGCGTGGAGTCCGCGCATGCTCCGGCCCCTGTCGTTTCAAGTCCGCCGTCCGAAGACGATCCGGAACTTCGCGCCGAAGCTTTGCTGAAGCAATCGGACTACGCGGGGGCCGTACAATACTTCACCAAAGCCATTGCGACCAAACCGGACTACGCCTCTTACTTCGGCCGCGCGACCGGCTATCGGCAACTCGATCAAATGAACCAAGCCGTGAACGACTATTCGGAGGCCATCCGGTATAAGCCATCTAGCGCCTTGGCCTTCCATGATCGAGGTTTCTGCAAAATGCGCCTCGGTCTCGCCGATGCCGCCGCCGCTGACTTCGATAAGTCCCTGGCGCTGGATCCAAGTAATCCGCGTGCCTGGTACGACCGTGGAACCATTCGTTTAAAGAAGGGCGGTTACAAGCACGCGATCGAGTGCTTTACTAAAGCGATTGAGCTCGACCCCAACTTCGCCCCAGCCTGGGAAAATCGAGCGGTCGCGGAAAGGAAGCTGCAACAGACCGAGGCCGCTGACGCCGATCTGAAACACGCCCTGGCTCTCAGGCAGCGGCAGGACAAGCCTTAGCTAGGAGCGTGCCTAAACGCAAAAAATGCTCGGCGGGGATGCGCTCCCTGGCCGAGCATTTTTTGTCGGGGCCGCTTCCAGCGCCCGCCCTCTCAACCCCGGCGATGGCCGCCCCCCGAATGGCTGCTGGCGGTATGGCCGCCGCCCGAATGGGTCTTGGAATGGGACGCGCCCTTCTCTGTATGCTCGTGCGCGGCGTGCTCTTTGTGTTCGCGAGCGTGCTCGGCATGTGCGTCGCGCCGCTCGTCGTTTCGACGTTCCGCGCGCCGCTCCGCGTCGCGCCTCTCATCGTGGCGCAGCCGTTCGTCGTTTCGACGCTCCGCATCGCGCCGCTCCTCGCGATACAGGTGGTGAATCCTTCTTTGGTCCACGTTGGCTACGGCGCGGTTGTAAAAGAAGTGCCCATCGCGCCAGTACCCGCCATGGAAGCCCTCGCCTGTGT
>JASIGB010000372.1:0-4028 GCA_030045355.1 Bryobacteraceae bacterium | reverse complement strand
AGCGAATCAGGTCGTCCCAACTGCGCATCAGTAGCGGCGTATTCTCAATTACGGAATTTTCTACGACGGTACCGAGGGAAGCGTCATCGTGAGAAAGCAACCCGACTGAAGCCTGCACCTCCACAACCGTGCTGCTGGCTCCGACGCTCAACTGAATGTCGAGGCGGCCTTTCTCCGCTGGATCTATGGTCATCGAGGCAGTGGTCCGGCTAAAGCCAGGCTGCTCGACACTAATCTCATATTGACCGACGGGGAGGGCTTGAATATTGTAATAACCGAATTCGTCCGTGGTGGCTTCCCGGATTGCGCCCGTGGCCCGGCTGCTCAGACGGATAGTGGCGCCGCTGACGGCCGCTGACGCAGGATCGGTGACAAGGCCGGAGAGGCTCCCCACATCTGTTTGTGCCTGTAAATTGGCGACGTCGACCAGGAGCGCCAGTAGGAAGATTGCGAATGGGCGCACTCTCATTGCTAAGAAAAACCTCTCTCAAATCTTAGCTCGGAGTCTTGTAAGCTTCAGTCTTGCAAGACCATCGTGACGCAAGACGGCGCCGGTGGCCGCTCGGTTTGTGGTGTGTTAATCTCGTGCCAGATTCCGTCCTTGGAGGTTAGATTTTGAAGCGGTTCATTCTGCTCTCCTGGTCGTCTGCGCTGCTAATCAGTGGTGCGATGGCATCGACCCCGCCCGGTCAACTCCTATCTAGTTTGCCCCTTCGATTTGAGGAAAACCGGAGTGACTTTGGGGCGCACGATGTGACTTACGTCGCTCATGGGGGCAGCTTCAACCTGATTCTTCGGCCCACCGAAAGCTGGCTCCAGACCCCTGTGGGAAGCCTGCGAATGGCCCTGCGGGGCGCCAATTCGGGTGCGCGAATGGAAGCGCTCGATCGCCTGCCCGGTGCGGTGAACTATTTTCTAGGGAACAAGAATTGGAAGACCGGCGTGACCGGCTATGGGCGTATCCGATCGAGCCATGTATACGCCGGTATCGATCTGGTCTTTCATGGCGAAGGCGGACGGCTGGAGTACGATTTCATCGTCGCCCCGCACGCCGATCCGAACTCGATTCGCCTGGAATTCAGCGGTGAGCAGGGCCTGCGGGTGGATGCCGCGGGCGATCTGATCATTGGGACCGGCCCGGGTGAAATTCGCTGGAAGCGGCCCGAAATTTATCAGGACATCAATGCAAGGCGAATCCCGGTTGCCGGGAGCTTTGTCGTAAGCAAGAATAAGGCTCGGTTTCAAGTAGCATCATACGATCGCAATCATCAGTTGGTCATCGATCCAGCTCTGAGCTACTCCACCTTCCTGGGCGGCAACCGTAATGAAGGAGTCAGGGGAATCGCCGTAGATGGCAGCGGCAATGTTTATGTCGTGGGAAACACCACCACCATGAATTTGCCGACTACTCCTGGCGTGGTTCAGCCCAACTTTGCGGGTGAAACGTCGAGCTATATGAAAGGGGATGCCATGCTTGCAAAGTTCAGCCCCACCGGCGCGCTGGTTTATTTGACGTACTTAGGAGGGACTGCCGACGATACTGCCAGCGCCGTGGCGGTGGACGCTGCCGGAAACGCCTATATTACAGGGTGCACAACATCTACAGATTTTCCGACGGCGGGAACTCCTTTTCAGCCCCATTTCGCCGGGTCGGGTGGTCAGGCGATTCTTGTCTTCGGGGATGCCTTCGTTGCCAAGTTGAATCCCACCGGCAGCGCGTTGATTTATTCCACGTACCTAGGCGGGGAGGCAGACGATTTTGGCGCCGCAATCGCGATCGATAGCGCGGGCAATGCATATGTCGCCGGTGGAACGCGATCGTACCAGTTTCCGGTTACGTCCGGGGCCTACCAACCTCGCTTGGCTGGCGTGGGGGGAGAGCCGCTCAAGAGCTGCTGCAACCTTCCCCTTCTCGATCCCGGAGACGCGTTTGTGACGAAGCTTAATCCAACCGGCTCGCAGCTAATCTTTTCGACCTATGTCGGCGGTACTCTCGACGATGTCGCGCTCGCGATTGCGGTAGATGCCACGAACAATGTGTACATCGGCGGTTATACGATATCAACCAACTTCCCCACCACAACCGGGGCGTATCAAAGGACGTTCGGGGGAAGCGAACAACAGAATGAGTTTTTCATCTTTGGAGACGGTTTCATCACGAAACTCAATCCGAGCGGTACCGCGCTGGTGTACTCCACGTATTTCGGAGGTTATGGCGACGACAATGTTACTTCCCTGGCGATCGACGCAGCGGGCAACGCGTACCTTACAGGATCAACCAGCACTCCCAACTGGCAGACCTCGGCCGGCGCGTTTCAGCCCGCCTATGGTGGGTATGGTATTCTTCCATACACCATTGAGCAGTTGGTTGGAGACGCTTATGTCGCCAAACTGAATCCAACCGGCACGGCACTCCTTTATATGAGCTACCTGGGAGGCAATGCGAACGACGGTGGGACCGGAATTGCCATCGATAGTGCCGGCAACGCGTACGTCACCGGGTTTTCCGACTCTACGAATTTCCCTGTCACAGCGAATGCGCTTCAGCCTAAGTGGGCTGGTGACGGCGGGCAACCTGGCGGCAGTTATTTCGACTATGGGGATGCCTTCCTCTCAGTTGTGAATCCGCAAGCCACCGCGCTGATCTATAGCAGCTACTTTGGAGGAAGATTCGATGACGGTGCGATGGGGATAGCGCTCGATAGCTTCGGGGCCGCGCACATCGGTGGATTCACGATCTCCTACAACTTTCCAGTCACGTTGAATGCCGCGCAGAAAACCTACGGTGGGATCGACCAATTTACTGGGTGGGCCAAGGGCGATGCCTTCATAGCTACATTCTCGGGGCTTCTACCGGGCGTGCCGGGTATAGCCGCAGTGGTAAACGCCGAGAGCGGCGTCCCGATCGTCGCGCCTAACACCTGGGTGGTATTGACGGGCTCAGGGCTCGCGCCAGATACGCGTGCCTGGCAAAGTTCCGACTTTGTGAACAATCAGTTGCCAACAGCTTTAGATGGCGTGAGCGTGACAATGAACGGGGAAAAAGCGTTCGTATACTATATCAGCGGCGATCAAATCAATATATTGACGCCTCCCGATCTCGCCCCCGGGGTGGTTTCGGTCCAAGTGAATAACAACGGAGCGACTGGCGAATTCAGCGTGCAAGCCCAAACGTTGTCGGAATCTTTTTTCCTGTTTAACGGAGGCCCATATATAGCGGCTACGCACGCAAACGGAAGTCTCATTGGACCTACGAGTCTCTATCCCGGAGCTTCGACGCCCGCTAAGCCGGGCGAAACGATTTTGGTTTATGCAAACGGGTTCGGTTCCACCACGGTTCCGGTTGTCAGCGGATCTGTGACCCAGTCTGGCAGTCTTCCGGCGCTTCCCGACGTCACGATTGGCGGAACGTCCGCAACATTGACTTTCGCCGGCCTTATCTCACCCGGGCTCTATCAGTTCAATGTGGTGGTTCCGTCCTCGGCCGCGGGTGGCGATAACCCGATCCAGGCCGCGTATGGCGGGCAGACCACGCCATCGGGAACGCTGATCACGATCCAGTGAATTAGCGATACCGAACGAAACTCCCGATCGTGTACAGCGCGACGACGGCGCCATTCCGCACTCCCGATGCGTGGATGGCGGCCGGACGTGCCGCGATCGAGGAGAGCACCAACCGGTCGTAACGGACCCCAGGCATTTCTTTCGATGGCGGCAGGTTCGCTAGAATCGCGGGCGGAATCGTGAACCGGCCCGCGGCGGCGTCCGCCACACACAGACTTGTGCCGCTGGCGGTGGAGATTTGGTCCACGTTTGTGGCCAGAATCACGATCAGCCCACCGCGAGCCGTATCCCGCCAGCGCAGCGCGAGCGGAAGCCCACGGTCAATCGTGCCGAGCGCATCGCGATTGCTCCATTCAAACGAAGGCGGCATGGAGAAACCGGCGTCGAAGGGCCCGACATCCTTTCCGCCCAAGCCAGCGAGATTGAATTCTCCCGCATGGAGGAACAAGGGCGGGGCCCGCCGG
>JASIGB010000371.1:0-5403 GCA_030045355.1 Bryobacteraceae bacterium | reverse complement strand
AATTCGCTTCCATGAAGCGAAGCGTTTCGTGAAGCAAAACGTCTTCAAGAGCATTGATCCCACGACAGGACGTCCCGATGTGGACGCCGAGCACAAACCCGCCACAGGCAAGATGGCGTACTTCTGCCCGGGATGGTGGGGAGGAAAGAATTGGATCCCGGTTTCCTTCAGCCCCCTGACTCGGATGATTTACGTTCCGGCTAACGAGAACACGTGCGGCACAGGCGAAGGTACAGAGGTGAATTACGTGCCGGGCAGAGCGTTCACGGGTGCGCGCTGGCAGTTTCTGGTCGCGCCCGGCGCAGATCACATTGGCGAGGTTCAGGCCTGGAATGTGGATACCGGCCAGCGTGTATGGACCCACAAATATCCGCGATCATCAAACTGGGGTGGAATGCTGGCCACGGCCGGAGGCCTGGTCTTCAATGGTGGAACAACCGATCGGAAGATACATGCCTTCGACGCTTCCACTGGCAAGCTACTCTGGGAATTTCCCACCAACTCGGGAATCATTGCGCCACCGACGACATTCCTGGTAAACGGCAAACAGTATCTGGCGGTGTATTCGGGGTACGGCGGCGATGCCCGCGGTATGCAAGGCGGTCTCAACCGCGTTTTTCCAGGAGAATTTCCGGAAGTCCCCGAGGGCGGTGCGGTATGGGTCTTCGCGGTTGAGTGAGATTTAGACGTTTGCACCGAGACGGTGTCACACGTTCATGATTTCGAATTTCTAGGTGAACGTCCGAACGGCAGCGTGGCTGGCGGCTCTAGCGGGCGCCGATTCGCCGAAGATCGTTTCACGGTTCATTGAGCGCCCTGATGTCACCCAATATCGCTAGCTACCCTAATCCCCACCCCCCGCTGTCCTCTGCTATCTTTAGAGTCACCAAGGGTGAGTTTCAGGGCCAAGGAGAGACGGGGATGAAACGCGTTCATCTAATCGTTTTTTTCGCGGCAGCCTCTACCTGCCTGCTTTCCGCACAAGACGATCCGCCCGGACGCGTCGCGCGACTCGACTACACCTACGGCTCAGTCTCGTTTCGCCCGGCCGATCTTGACGATTGGTTCCCGGCCGACTTCAATCGGCCTCTCACCACCGGCGACCATGTCTATGTCGATACCTCCGGCACCGCCGAGCTGCAAATCGGCACCGGGACGCTGCTGGTCGCCAACCGAACCACCATGGATATCCTGAACCTGGACGACTCGAACGCCCAGTTCCGCCTCAGCTCCGGCACCCTGCTCATCCGGCTCCGCTACTTGGGCGATCAGGATAGTTTCGAAGTCGACACGCCGAATCTTGCCTTCACGCTGCTTCGCGCCGGCCTCTACCGCGTCGATGTCAACCCAGACACGAACAGCACCTACGTCACCGTGCGCGCGGGCGACGGCGAATTGAATGGCCCCGATCAAGCCTTCACCGTCCACACTGGTCAGCGGGTGCAGGTCGCGGGCGGCGATCAGCCTAGCTACCAAACCTTCGGCCTTCCGCCCCTCGATACACTCGACAATTTCAGCGCGCAGCGTGCCCAGCGCGAGGATCAATTGGTCTCGGCTCGCTATTGCTCGCGCGACATGATCGGCTATGAGGATCTCGATCGGTACGGCTCCTGGCGCAGTACGCCCGACTACGGTATGGTTTGGGTTCCCAACGGCGTGGCCACCGGCTGGGCGCCCTATCACATCGGTCACTGGCTATGGGTCGATCCTTGGGGCTGGACCTGGGTGGACGATGCGCCCTGGGGATTCGCTCCGTTTCATTACGGACGTTGGGCGTACGTAGGCAGCTATTGGGCCTGGGTACCGGGTCCAGTCGCTCAGCGCCCCGTCTATGCTCCCGCTCTCGTAGTGTGGATCGGCTCGGGCGCGATCGGCGGCGGGGTCGGCTGGTTCGCACTCGGACCTCGCGAGGTCTACGTTCCCGCCTATCAGACCACTCCCGCGTATTTGACGCGCATCAACGTCAGCAACACAGTGATCGTGAACAATATCAATATCACCAATATCAATGTCACCACCGTAAATTATGTGAATCGCGCTGCCCCGAACGCGGTGGTGGCGGTGTCGCACGACGCATTCGTCAGCGCCCGGCCGGTGCAGAGCGCGGCCGTCGCGGTAAACGCTCAGGTGGCTCGGTCCGCGCCCGTTGTTGCCGTTGCAGCTGTCGCCCCTACCCGTGCGAGCATCGTGCCTGCGGCGGCGCCTTCCGCCAAAGTAGCCAGACCTCCCGCCGGTGTCGAATCGAAGCCCGTCGTCGCGAAGAAAACTCCTCCGCCTCCGCCCGTTCCCTTTGCTCAAAAGCAGGCCGCCCTCGCCGCCAACGCCGGAAAACCGCTCAATCGAAACCAGGTCCAGCAAATCCGCCAGACTCAGCCACCACCCGTTCGTCCGGCCGTTCGCCAGGTTCAAGCCCGCGCCCCCGCGCCCAACCCCCCGCCCGCGCGGCCGAACGCTCAGCCACAGCCGCCGCGCACCGCACCGGCTGCAGCTCCGGCCGCACCCGCGCAAGCGCCACAATCCGCGCCACGAACAATTCCCCAGCCGCAAACTCGCGAGATCGCTCCAACGCCCCAGCGCACTCCACCACCGGCTCAGCCCGCGCAGCCGCGTGAAGCCGCGCCCGCCAGCCGCTCCGCTCCAGCTCCCCCACAGCCCAGAGAAGCTGCGCCTGCGGCCCAACGCCCGCCCACGTCGCCCGCGCAGACCAAGTCGGCTCCTCCAGGGGGCAAGAATAATCCAGGAAAGAGCAACCAACAGGAAAAGAAAGAGCGAGATACGAAAGACGAGGACAAGAAATAGGCTTTCATGGCTTCACTCCACCGCCTCGGTGCCATCCGTCAACGTGTCCGGAACACAACCTGTGATCTCGCCGTTGGGCGCCAGCACTAAAGCAGATGGGGCGGCCGCATAGAGTGGCTTGGCCGTGGTTTGGCGCGCCATCGGCACCGGAAGTGGCAGGTCATGTCGAGAGGCTCCACGGATGCGGATACGAGTGGCTCTCGACGGAACGATCTGGCGCATTAAGCCGCAGGCGCCCAAGAAGCTGATGCGTGGTATGATTTCGCAGGGCAATTGCCATGCACCGCTCCGCTATCCAGAACCCGAGCCACCCAAGGAATTGCGAAAAGTCGATTCAATGCCCATAAAGCAATTGCCATGCCAAATCGCGGGCGGCTCGTTTCAATGCTTTCTATCGAAAGCGCTCCCGGAGACCGGTCTGAAGCTTCGCGGCAATTCGCCCGCGAGCACTCCCGATAGTTGCTTTTCATTAAGGTAGCCTCCGATAAGCGCCTTGCGGGACAAACGTGGAGGACTCTGGTGAGATCGGCTGCTGTCACCACGGATCTGGACCTCGTACAGTCCTTTCTGCGAGCGGCGTGTTTCGGGCACTAGGGAGTGGGCCGGAAGCACAAAAGCGTAGCTCAGCCCGGGATTGCCGGTGATACGATAAACATCGCAGAATTGCGGTCCATGCGTAGAGTGGCGGCGCACAATGTTCAGTCGCATTGCGGCAACGGTTCAACAAACCATCTCAATGTGTTCCATCTTAAGGGAGGGCACCATGAGCCCAACTTTCTTCAGCACCCGTAAGTACTTCCGTCCCCATGCGTGGGCCATCGCCGGCTTGATCGCCCTGTTTGCGTGCGGTGGGCCTAACGCTCTCGCGCAGTCAGGCACCCTAACCCCCGGTTTTTTGGAGCATCCGGCGGTGACGCCTCCGCTATTGTTCCGCGAGGTCTGGCAGCAACCACCCCATACCGGACCGCTAAATGACGAAAATCGCCGCATCACGCAGCAGGCCCTGACCAACCCGGACTTGGAACTGCGGCTTTACGGCCCGGACGCGCGCAACATACAGGCGACCGAGCACAACGGCATCCCCGATGTCTGGAACGGCTTCACGACCTCACCGGTGGCGCTGACGCTGAGATACAAGAACGCCTACCTGGATCTGACGGGCCTGACGAGGATGCGCTGGAGAACGCGGACGGAGAATCTGCACGTGCTGCATCCGGTGGTGAAGCTTGCCGACGGCAAGCTGCTCGTGGGCAGCCAGACGTTCCAGAGCCCGCAGAGGCGGATGGTGGGATCGGAGGGCTTCACGGGCGATTTCGTGGTGTCGGAGGTAACGTTTGACGATCAGCGCTGGTTCGAACTCGATCCGGAGAAGGTGATCGTAAGGCTGGAAGTCAATAACCCAGACCTGAGCCGCGTAGACGAGATCGGTTACGTGGATCTCATGCCCGGCGGTGGACACGGTACTGCCGGATGCTCCAACGTCTCATGGATCGAGGTCTACGCGACTCCACGCAAGCGTTGAGCGGGGTGGGGGCTTGGCCATCCCCGGTACATCCTCCGAAGATGGCATCCGCTCTTACCGACGCCCTGATCGCTGCCGGGCTGAAAACTCCCAGCCCAATTTCCAAATTGCGAGTGATTCGGGACTTTGCGCGTTTCCCGATAACGGCAGCCTTTGACCATTGTTACAATTTCTCCCTGCGGCACTCCGTTCTTCAATTGGCGCCGTTGACCATAGCGTTCGTCATCAGTTCTTTTGGGCAGAGCGGCTCATTCCGCGTGGGGGATGTTCTTCCAGCCTGGGCCGCTGGCACGCTGGATATCCATCAGATTGTCGCAGGGCGCGGAAACGCTGCGTTCATGATGTTTCCAGATGGAACCACGCTACTTCTCGACGCGGGCGATGCGGGCGACACAGAATATGACCGGCTGCACAGTGGTGATGCGGATCAGCGGCCAGACTCCTCGCGGACGCCAGCGCAATGGATCGCGCGATACATCCGACACATGGCTGGCTCCGATGCCCGCCTCGACTATGCCGTCATCACGCACTTTCACCCTGATCACATGGGCATCATTACGGGTTCCGAGCCGCTTTCGATTCAACCACCACGGTGCATTACAGGAAGAGAATCCGTTCTGGCTGGCAACGTTGCGTTCGCGCGTAATGATTGTTCCCGCGTGGGCGGCGACTCATCCCTCCCCAGACGTCCTCAAGCGAATGCTGTCGCCTCGAATCTATCCAGAACAGCGCGATATCAATGTGACGCTGTTCCGCGATGCGACAAAAGCTGCGACCGGCGCGCGTGCCGCTCGAGTGGCCTCCGATCACGGGCATATCGTTGTTCGGGTTGAGCCCGGAGGCGCTCGATACTGGGTGCCTGTGTTGGATGATGCGGTGGAGAGCTACCGCATAGCCTCCATGCACGGTCCTTATCTTTCTGAGTAGCGAGCGCGATTCATGGGTCCTCCGAGCAGATTGTCCGACACTCAGAGAATGGCGAACGGCGGATGAGCCTGCTTCGCCGTGTCCGGAAGACCGGCCGGAACCCGTTATCAGGTATTATCTGCCTTTTCGACGCCGCCACTCGGACCACCATTGAC
>JASIGB010000370.1:0-6791 GCA_030045355.1 Bryobacteraceae bacterium | reverse complement strand
CATGGCGATCGCGCCCAGGCCCCAGATCCACAGGACCATGGGGCGCGGGGACCATGGGCCGGCGCGCGTTGCCATGACCCTTATCGCCGCCGGGGCAGCAGCCAGGGGAGGGTCGCGTTGCATCGTGCCCAAAGCGGCGAAACCGCTGACCCGCCACTTCGGCGTCGCGGGTTCAATCAGCGGCAGCGCCAGCGAGCACAGAATCGCCGCCGCCCAGACCTGATGACGGATGGCCGCCGAACGGCCGCGCAGCAGCCAGCAAGCGATCCAGGCTGCGCCGAACAACAACAAAACTTTGATGGCCAGAAAGAGCGCGAAAGTCATTTGTCCCTCGCTTGCCGGGCCTTCTCGATGCACTGGGACAGCCGGTCCAGGTCTTCCTTCGACAGCCGCATGGCTTCGCCGCCGATGAGTGCCGCCGCAGCCCGCTCTCCCGATCCCGAAAAAAACGTCTCGACCAAATGGCGGAGCGCCGCGCGGCGGGCGCGGCCCCGCGGAACGACCGGGATGTACTGATAGCGGAGCCCTTCCTCCTGGTGCCGCACGTGCCCTTTTTCTTCGAGCACCCGGAGCTGGGCGCGTACGGTGGAATAGTTCGGCTCGCCGGGCAAGTCCGCCAGAACCTCGGCGACCGTGGCACGCTCGCGGCGGTACAGCACATCCATGATCTGACGCTCGCGCCGCGACAAGTGTGCTATTTCTCTAGCAGACATGCTATAAAAATAGCACTTGAAGCGGAGGCTGTCAAGGAGAGATTGGCCGCTAGACCCGCCGGAATTCGCGGCCGAAAGCGGCGTCAAGCGAGGCATCCCGGCGCCGGCGAAGAATGTCGCGGACCCGCGCGGCCACGGTTTCATCGCCCGAATAGAACCGCAACGCGGCCAGGACGCCCGCCGCTATGGACGGGCTTTCCTCGCTGAGCAGCGCGAGCAGAAATTCGAGCGAGTTATCGCTTCGGAGCAGCGCGATCGCGGTCAGCAGCATCCGCCGATGCTCGCGCGCCCCGCCGCTTTCCCAGGCCTCGCGCAGCACCGAGAAGGCCGCCGGAAGATGCGACTCGCCCAGCGCCAGCGCCGCCTGTTCGGCCATGTCTTCGTCCTTCGAGGTGAGAAACTTGGCGACGAAGTCCACCGAACCGGCGGGGTCCAGGCTCAGCAAAGCGGTGAAACATTCCCCCGTCACCTCGATTTCTTTGTCGCCGGTGAGCGCTTTCAAACGCAGCAGCAGGATGCCGTCGGGACGGCCCGAATCGGCGACGGCACGAATGGCGCCCGTGCGCGCGGGGATTTCGGGATCGGCCAGCAGCGTCACGCATTCGAGCAGCGCGTCGGGATGGCCCATGCGCGCCAAGCCTCGCGCGCAAAGCCCCCGGAGCGGCGCCGCGGCATCGACCGGCGGGCCGAAGCTGCCCTCCTTTTGCACGTGACGAATCCCAGCGAAAAATACGCGCGCCGCGGCGTCTTCGAGGATCACCAGGGCCTGGACGATGGCGATCATCGCTTTGCAGCCCTGGTCGAGCTTGGCGGGATCGCGCATCAGGCGTTCGAAAGCCTGCGCCAGATCGGGGGCGAGCGCCGCGACCTCTAGGCGCTCGGCGGTTTCGGCTACGGCGGCCACCACGTGATTGCTTTTGTGGCCCAGGAAGGGCGCCAGATCGCGGGCGAGGTCGTATTTCTCCGGAGCCTGACGGATGGCGTGGATCGCCGCCAGCGCGTCTTCCGTAGAAGGCCGGGTAGTGGGCCGTTTGGGCACCAATCCAATATAAAATTGAATTAGACCGCATGCCTGCCGCGCTCACCGAACGTCCGCCCGCTCCCGCGGCGCAATACCCGCCGCGCAAACGCTGGACGCGCGCCGAATGCGAACGGGCGGAAGCCGCCGGGATTTTCGACCAGCAGCATCTCGAGTTGATCGAAGGGGAGCTGATCGACGAAACGATGAGCAAGAATCGCCCCCATGTTGGAACAGCAACTCTGTTGATGACGTGGCTGATCCAGGTCTTTGGAGGCCGGTTTGTTAACACCGAAGCTCCAATAGACGTTGCTCCGGAAGACAACCCGACTAACCAACCGGTGCCCGATCTGATCGTGCTGGAACGGGCATACGCAGAATCATCCAGCTTTTGGTCGAGCACCCCGCAGCCCCACGACTTGGCGCTGGTGATCGAAATTGCGGCGGACACCTCGCTGGCCTTCGATCTCACGGTCAAAACCGCACTTTATGCCCGCGCCGGCATCGCCGAGTATTGGGTGCTGGACATCCTCGGCCGGCGGTTGCTGGTCCATCGCCAGCCGGAAGGCGGCCAATACGTGACCGTTACGTCCTACAGTCAGGACGAGAGCGTCGCACCCCTCGCCGCACCCGGTTCGAGCCTGGCGATCGGCAGCCTTTTCCCCGAGTAATCTATGCCTGCGACGCTCACCGAACGGCCGCCCGCTCCAGCGGTTCCTTGCCCGCCGCGCAAGCGCTGGACGCGCGCCGAATACCGGAAAGCGGAGGAAGCGGGGATATTTGACCAGCAGCATATCGAGTTGGTGCCGATTGCTGTTCCATCGCCAGCCGGAAGGCGGCCAATACGTGACGGTTACGTCCTACAGCCAGGACGAGAGCGTCGCACCGGCCGCGGCGCCCGATTCCAGCCTCGCAATAAGCGGTCTCTTCCCGGAATAATTATTTTGTATTCAGCTACTTAAGAAACATTGCACGAGCCGCGTGGTTTGCGCGTCAATGGTTATGTGACCCGTCTCGCGCTATGGGTGTCCCTTGCGCTGCTTCCAGTCCCGGCCTTGCCTGCGGATCTGAATTCGCTGCTCAAGGGCATCGAGGATCATTACAACCACGCCAAGACACTCGAAGTGCACTTCATCGAGTCCTACTCGGTCCAAGGCCGTGCCCGCAAGAGCGAATCGGGCCAATTGACGCTGCGCAAGCCGGGCCGCATGCGCTGGGATTACACCTCACCCGCCGGTAAGCTCTTCGTTTCTGATGGCAAGGACGTGTACCTTTACACGCCGGAGGCGCATCGCGTGGAAAAAACTAAGCTGAAGGCGAGTGAGGACATGCGCGCGCCATTGGCCTTCCTGCTTGGCAAGCTGGATTTCGAGAAGGATTTTGAGGATTTCGAGCTGAAGCCGGAAGGCGCCGATTCCCTGATTACGGCCAAAGCCAAGAGCGATAAGCTGCCCTACGATCACATCGAGATGCTGGTTACGCCCAGCGACGCAATTCAGCGCCTGGTGATCAACGGGCAGGACCAGTCTGTGCTCACGTTTCAGTTTGACGGCGAGAAGCTGAATCCGCCGGTCACCGACGCGCTGTTCCGGTTCCAGATGCCCGCGGGCGCCACGCTGGTCGCCTCCGAAGGAAGCCAATAATGGCCGAATTCGTCCTCAAGTACGCCGATCCGCGCGGCGAGATGCACCAGCAGGTGGCCGAAGCCGGCTCCGAGCGCGAGCTGCGCGACCGGTATTCCTCGCAAGGCTTCCTGATCTATTCCGTCAAACCACGGCGGGAGATCGCCGGGATGGCGATCGGCGGCGGCAAAAAGAAGATCAACCTGGAGAAATTCCTGATCTTCAACCAGCAGTTCGTCACGCTGATCCGCGCCGGCCTGCCGATCCTGAAGGCGCTCGATCTGCTCTCCGAGCGGCTGACCGACGCCAAGCTCGCGCCGCATATCAAAGCCGTGCGCGAGGAAGTCAAGAACGGATCGCTGCTCTCGGATGCGTTCGCGCGCCAGGGCGTCTTTCCTCCGATCTACGTGACTTCGGTTCTGGCGGGCGAAAAGAGCGGTTCGCTGGGCGAAGTGTTGGACCGGTTTATCACCTATCAGAAGCTCGCGCTGGCGGTGCGCAAGAAGCTGTTGATGTCGCTGATCTATCCCTGCCTGCTGATCATCCTGGTAATCTGCCTGATGGTCTTTCTGATTACCTTCGTGGTGCCGAAATTCGCCGAACTGTACAGCAGCATGCAGGCGCAATTGCCCTTCGCGACTCAGCTTCTCATCGACATCGGCACCACGGCCCGGAATTACATTCTGGTGTCGTTCCTCGGGGTGGTTCTGGCGGCGGTGGCGTTCCGCTTCTGGTCCAAAACGGCGAAGGGCGAGGAGCGGGTGGATCGCTGGCGGTTGCGCACGCCCCTGGTGGGAGAGATTTGGATCAAGTATCAGGTGGCGCAGTTCGCCCGCGTGCTGGGCACACTGCTGGTGGGTGGAATTCCGCTGCTCCAGGCGCTAGAGACCGCTTCGAGCTCGCTCGGCACGCGGCTGCTCAAGAACCACCTGGCCGAGGCCAGCCAGAAGGTCAAGGAAGGGCAGGCGCTTTCCGGCGCGCTGCAAAAAACCGGCATTTTCCCGGGTCTTTCGATCGACATGATCGAAGTGGGCGAATCCACTGGCGCGCTGCCGCAAATGCTGGCCAGCGTGGCCGAGTTTTATGAGGACGACGTCAACACCCGGATGACGGCCACCCTCTCCCTCATCGAACCCGCCATCATGATTTTTATGGGTTGTTTCGTGACCTTCGTGTTGGTGGCGCTTTATTTGCCGATCTTCTCTTTGGCGGACACGTTGAAATGAAAAAGCCTGGGAATACGAGGAAGACGAGGGAGACGGGGAATACCTCGCTGCATTCCTCGTCTCCCTCGTATTCCAGAAGGTGTTTCCATGGCCGCTAAGGATACCATCCGCTTCACCCAACCCTCCGACGAGATCGCGCAGGCCAAGACCCTGGCCGCGCGCTACCGCTGCGATTTCGTCGACCTGCGCGAAGTCCGCATCGATCATGACCTGTTCCACTCCGTGCCGGTGGACCTGATGTTCCGTTATAACTTCGTGCCTATCCATTCGCAAAACGGGCACTTGGACATCGCACTGGCCGATCCGCGGAACCTCAACCTGATCGACGAGCTGGCGATTCTGCTGCAGAAGAAGCTGCACGTCAAGGTTGCCACGCTGTCGCAGATTTCGGACCTGCTCAAGAAAACCGAGCAGTCCCAGCGCGTGCTCGAAGAAGTCACCGAAGGCTTCACGCTCGACGTGATCGGCGAAGAGGAAAACCAGGACGAAACGCTGTCCATCGACAAGCTCACTGCCGACAGCGACATCGCGCCGGTGATCAAGCTGGTGGACACCACCATCTTCAACGCGCTCGAACGCCGCGCAAGCGACATTCACGTGGAGACGCGCGACCAGGAAGTGGCCATCAAGTACCGGATTGACGGTGTCTTGCATTATGCGATGCCGCCCATCTCCAAGGACTGGCATTCCACCATCATTTCCCGCCTGAAGGTAATGAGCGAACTCGATATCGCCGAGCGCCGCATACCTCAAGATGGTCGCTTTCGGGTGCGGTACAAGACCCGCCTGATCGATTTCCGCGTGTCCATCATGCCTACCATCCACGGCGAAGACGCCGTGCTGCGCGTGCTGGATAAGGAATCCATGAGCGAGAAGTTCGCCAAACTCTCGCTCGACGTGGTGGGCTTCTCGGATTCCGATCTGGTGAAATTCCGCCGTTACATCAAGGAGCCGTACGGGATGGTGCTCGTCACCGGGCCCACCGGCTCGGGCAAAACCACCACGCTGTATGCGGCGGTGAGCGAAATCAAGAACGACGAAGACAAGATCATCACCATTGAAGATCCCGTGGAATACCAGATCAAAGGCATCACGCAGATTCCGGTGAACGAAAAGAAAGGTCTGTCGTTCGCGCGCGGGCTCCGTTCCATCCTGCGTCACGATCCGGACAAGATCATGGTGGGCGAAATCCGCGACCAGGAGACGGCGCAGATCGCCATCAATGCCGCCCTCACCGGTCACCTGGTGTTCACCACCGTGCACGCCAACAACGTGCTGGACGTGCTGGGCCGCTTCCTGAACATGGGCGTGGAGCCGTACAATTTCGTTTCCGCGCTGAACTGTATCCTGGCGCAGCGCCTGGTGCGCGTCATCTGCAATTACTGCAAGGCGCCGGTGCAATATCCGGAGTCCTATCTGGTCGAAAGCGGGCTCAATCCCGAAGAATGGCGCAACACGACGTTCTACGAAGGTCCGGGGTGCTTTGAATGCGGCGGCACCGGTTTCCGCGGCCGCACCGCGATTCACGAACTGCTGGATTTGAGCGAGCGCATCCGGGAGATGATCCTGGACCGGAGGCCGACGTCGGAAATCAAGCGCGCGGCGCGCGAGGAAGGCATGACGTTCCTGCGCGAGTCCGCCATCGAGAAAGTGCGCCAAGGGGTGACTACCTTGAAGGAGATCAACAAGGTCACCTTTATCGAGGGCTAACCGAACCATGCCGCTTCCGAGCATTCTGTCCAATCTGTTGCAGGATCCGCCGCCCACGCACGCCTTCGAGCTGTCTGAAGCGGGCCTGGCGTTCGCGCCTGTTTCGCATCCCGCGCTCGCGCGATTCGACGCTTTTGAGCCCGGCGTGCTGCTGGCCTCGCCCGCGCACGAAAACATCCAGCAGCCGCAAGCGGTGCTGGAATCCATCCAGAAGCTGGTGCCTGCCAACGGGCATCGCAAGCGCCGCGCTGCGGTGATCCTGCCGGACTACTGCGCCCGCGTGGCGGTGCTGGATTTCGACACGTTCCCTTCCGACCCCGAAGAACAGCAGGCGCTGGTGCGCTTCCGCCTGAAGAAGAGCGTGCCGTTTGAAGTGGAGACGGCGGTGGTGAGCTATATCCAGCAGCCGCACCCGGAGGCAGCGAAGAACGGGCCGAAGGTGGATGTGCTCGCCGCCGCCATGGCTTCCGACATCGTCCGGCAATATGAAGCGCCGTTTCGC
>JASIGB010000369.1:0-4981 GCA_030045355.1 Bryobacteraceae bacterium | reverse complement strand
ACCGCGTCGCCGCCGAAACACGCCATCAGCAAGACAGCGCTCGGTGCCGAGGAGGTGGTGCCTTGGGAGCACACCTGGGATGCGCCGGGATTGGTGAGCAGACTGCGCGCCGAAGGCTGCGAAATCGCGGCCATCGAAACCTCGCTCCACGCGATCGACCTCTTCGATTGGCGGCCTCGGTTTCCGGTCGCACTGCTATACGGCCACGAGACCGACGGACTTACCTCGCGGGTATCCGCCATGGCCGACACGCATGTCCGAATTCCCATGCTCGGAAAGAAGCACTCGCTGAATGTTGCCATTGCAGGCGGCGTCGTGCTGTTCGAACTGCTGCGCAAGTATCGCGCCCTCTCCGGTCGTTGATCCTACTTCTTGCTCCTGCGCCGCTGCGGTTTTACCGGCCCCGCGCGGCGCGCAAGGCGCGTTTGACTCATCGGGCTCTGCTCGAAAATCCGTTCACTTCAGAATCAGCACCTCGCGCTTAGGTGTGCCGCGTTGCACTGTTTCGTAAGCTTCGCGCACGATCCAAAAGAACTTCGTCCGTGGGAAGAGCTTTTAGCGCTCCGCACTCGAATTGAGCACCCAGTTCGTTCAGGATGCCGGCAGAGTGATGTCCGGTGAAACCAGTTCAATCCACGCCGTGGAGCGTACTGGCATTCCGGTAAAAATCGACCAAATCGAATTCGACGCGTCTTTTTGCGGGGCTGGCGATTGCGATGTGACTGTCCATCTAGACGCAGCGTTCCCAGTACCGGCTCGAACAGGTCGCCTCCAACAGTGTCGAGAGTGATATCCACCCCCCGGGCCATGTGTCAGTGTTTTGACGGCCTCCAGCATCGCCGGGGCCCCCGGGAGTGCGGGGAATCGTGGATTTGAAGGCTCCCTCAACCGCCGCGACATCCGCACGGTTGATTCCCGCCGCGCTGATCTGAACAATCACTTCGTTGGCTCCCGGCCGAGGCTCCGCCGTCTCTTCAACGGCCAGAACGGATGGCTTTCCGTAGTTTCGAAATCTAAGCGCTCCCATGGGCCGCTAGGCCCTCACCAACGTTGCTTCAGATGTGTATTCCAGATCAGCTGTGTTGTTTTTCCCCAAGAGGCGCAGAGCGGCAGCGGCGACGTGATCCGCCGTGAAGCCCAGATGCTCAAGCACGTCCTGGCCAGGCGCCGACGCACCAAAGCGCCCCACACCAATCACCGTACCCTCATCGCCCGCCCAGCTACGCCATCCTACCGGTGAGGCGGCCTCCACCGTGACACGCTTCTTGATGTCGTGTGGAAGAACGCTTTCACGATAGGAGGCGTTTTGGGCTTCGAACAGGCTCCAACTCGGCATACTGACCACGCGCGCGCTCACTCCGAAATTGTTCAGCTTCTCCCGCGCCAGCATACAAAGACTGACTTCGGAGCCGGTGCCAATCAGGATCACATCCGGCGAACCGCCCTCGTCGTCCGCCAGCACATACGCGCCGCGTGCGGCGCCGGGATCTTTCGCCGCGTTGCGATCCAGATGCGGGACTACCTGCCGTGTCAGAACCAGCAGCGTCGGACCGTTATGTTGAACCGCGAAAGCCCACGCTTCGGTGGTTTCGTTCGCGTCAGCAGGACGAATTACGGTAAGTTCTGGAATGGCGCGCAAGCTGACAAGGTGCTCGATGGGCTGATGAGTCGGGCCGTCCTCCCCGAGTCCGATGCTGTCGTGCGTAAACACGTAAATCGCTTTGAGATGGCTCAAGGCCCCCAGGCGGATGGCAGGCCGCATGTAGTCGGAAAAAATAAGAAATGTCGCGCTGAAGGGGAGCACACCCCCGTGTGCGGCCATCCCATTCACTGCGGCTCCCATAGCGTGCTCGCGAACACCGAAAGCAAGGTTGCGCCCGGCATAGCTCCATTCCCCGCCAACCGCACCCAACGTCCCCGGCCCCGACACTTCGGGCGATTGGAAATCTCCCAGACCTTTCAGGGGCGTCCTGGTCGAGGGGTTCAGGTCGGCTGATCCGCCGATCAGGTTGGGGATATGTTTGGCCAGAGCATTCAACGCTTCGCCGCCCGCGGCGCGAGTGGGGATCGGTTTATCGGTGGGCTTCCATTTGGGGAGATCGGCGCCCCAGTTTTCCGGCAGCTTGCCGCTAACGATGCTGTCGAACTCGGCGGCTTCTTTTGGAAATGCTTGCTTGTACGCATCGAGCTTCGCGCGCCACTCGTCCTCCATTTGGGCGCCATAAGGAACCGCCTGACGGAAGTATTCCACGGAGTCTTGCGGCAGGTAAAACTTCTCCATGGTTGGCCATCCCAGGGCTTTCTTAGTGGCTTGCAATTCCTCTTCTCCTAGGGGGTCCCCGTGCGCGGTGAAGTTGTCTTGCTTATGCGGGCTGCCGTAGCCGATGTGAGTGCGCGCCAGGATTAATGATGGCCTATCGTCCTCGGCCTGAGCTTCGCGAATTGCGTGCGCCACGTCATCGGTGTCATTGCCGTCCAGCACCACGCGAGTGTGCCATCGGTACGCTTCGAAGCGTTTTGCTACGTCCTCGGTGAAATCGATTTCGGTCGCGCCAGCCAGGGAGATATGATTCTGATCGTACAGATAGATGAGTTTCCCCAGGCGTAGATGTCCGGCCAGTGAGGCAGCTTCCTGGCTCACGCCTTCCATCAGATCGCCATCGCCGCAGATCCCGTATGTAAAGTGATCGACGATTTTGTGTCCAGGCCGGTTATAGCGCGCCGCGAGCCACGCCTCGGCAATCGCCATGCCCACGCCGTTGGCGAAGCCTTGCCCCAGCGGACCTGTGGTCACCTCGACGCCAGGCGCTAGACCGCGCTCCGGGTGCCCCGCCGCTTGGCTGCCCCATTTTCTGAAATGCTTGATTTCGTCGAGAGACAGGTCGTAACCGGAGAGATACAGCAGGCTGTACAACAGCATCGACCCGTGTCCGCCAGACAAGATGAAACGATCGCGATCGAACCACTGCGGGTTTCGAGGGTTATGCCTGAGAAACCGCGTCCAAAGAGTAAAGGCCATGGCGGCAGCGCCCATCGGCATCCCGGGATGGCCGGCGTTCGCGTTCTGCACGGCGTCGGCCGCGAGGATTCGGATGGTGTTGATACACCGCTCTTCGAGCTCTCGATTCAGCTTCGGATTCATTTCTGCCCCCGCTCGCCTACAAGGCAATCGCGGCACCAATTAGATCGAGCTGCCTTCTCAGGTTCTTGGCCGCAGTTCGCTGACCGAAGTCGATCTGCCGACGCGCAAGACTCGACGGACGGGCAGCCACGGTTTTCCGCTAGTCAGGTCGAACAACTTCCACCTCGATCTCGTTAGCCAGGCGGGCTGTCAATCGGTCAATCTCTTGAAGCAAGGGGACGAAGGCAGCGCCGTGCTCTGAGAGCAATAGTTGCGATTCGCCCACGCGACACAATTCCCATGTGTGCTCCAACAGGGCGGAGGAGTCCGCAGGCACTGTCCCTGCTTGCGGCGTCTTACCCTCCATTCGATCTGCTACGTTCTCCAGTATCTGAGCCGAAGCCTCGTCAAATGCCTGAAGGGATGCAATTACATCCTCGGGCAGTTCGAAGCCCGGCAATCGGAGACGGTACTTGAGCGATGCATTCCGCATGAGGAAGAGCGCTCGCAATTGGGGCTGCCAGCGACGGATGTGATCACGCAAAGCCAAGTCTTGGCGCCGCGAGGGGCCGAATTCGAGGAGAACCCCATCGGCCAGCGATCTCACATTATCGAATTTTGCATTGATCGTGTCGTGAAGGGCAGCGGTGCGCTGGATCGCCGGCCGGATGTCCGCTGAAACTGGTTCCCGCGCGAACTGAGCCAGCAGGCGCAAAGTGGAAATAAATACTCTCCTCATCTCGACACTCGCCGGGGCTCTCCAGACTTGATCGAATATCAACCACATTCCCAACAGCCCCAGACACACTCCGGCAACCCGGTCCCTGGCCACGGAGAGTGACGTCTCCCTGGCGAACCTCTGCAAGTTGATCACGAAGAAGACAATGGCAAGTTGCAGCCCGAAGAATGATAATCGAGGGCTGGACGTCATGAACCACGCCGCCGGCGCTGTGACGAGGATGAAAAAAACCGTGAATCCTGTAATCGAGTCAAGGTGCGGCAAAATGAACACCTCGCCGCCCATGCCGATGAGAAGACCACCCACGGTGAAGCCCGCGAAACGCAGGACCTGTCTCTGTCGAGACGTACCGATCGTAGAAAGCGCAGTCGAGAAACACGTGAGCATTACCGTCACGGCCATACTCGTCCAGTCGATGGCGTTATAGATGACGTAACACGCGCTCACAGCAAAGCAGCCTTTAACCGCAAACCTGATGTGCTCCGGGTTTGCGAACGCGTCCGCGGCCAAAAGCTTTGGTCTTGGCATCTCTTCTTGAGACGCCTGATATTCGTCGATCGATAGAGAGCCTGCGAATGCTTGAGGGATTAGCGCGATTGTATTTTCCATCTCACGCAGCAACGGCACACGATGTGGTTCCTCCTCGGTGTTCACCTGAATCGGCCTTGGAACTCGCCGGTGCATTAATTCGTCTCGGATGCTCGCGGCGGCCGCCGCCAGGTTCCTTAAATGCCCCTGATCTATGTTGGAGGAATCAAGAGCGGGACTGGAAGGCGCGAATCCGAGCTGGGTGAGCGCTGTCGTCATATCCACGAGGCTCCCCACCAGCGCCACAACACCGCTCATCTGTGCCCTGTAGCGCGATGAATATTCCGACCGCAACAAAACGCGCCGCAATCCTGATGTACCAACCATGCTGAACCGGCTGACCTTTTCTTCGGTAGACTGATCCACCGGGCGCCCTTCCGAGTAACAAATCAACACGCTGTGAATCGCAGCCAAACGGTCCGCCAGGGGCAGAACGATGTCATCTCCGGGTCTCACACGTTTCAAGGCCAGTTCCACCGCGGAGGTAACAAGCACCGCTATGAGTGCCACCAAGAAAAGGTAGAGCGTGTCTT
>JASIGB010000368.1:0-5789 GCA_030045355.1 Bryobacteraceae bacterium | reverse complement strand
ATCGAGGGACCCGCTTAAAGCGTGGTTTAAGCCGGGCTGTTAAGCCCGGGCTAGCATCCGTTCGACGCCTTCGCGGAAGGCCGGCTCCCTCGTCAGCAGACTCACCACCAGGAACGCCTCGCGATCGAAATCGAAGAAGAAACCGGGCTGGACCAGGACATTGTCTTCGGCCAGCAGCTTCAGCACCCATTCTTCTTCCGGATAGATTCGCGGCGCTTCCAGAATCGCGTACCATCCACCTTCAGCCGCGAGCAGCCGCCAGGGAGACGCGGGACCGATCTGTCCGGCCAGAAAGGAACGATTGGCTTCGACGCGCTCGAGGATCTGGCGCTGGAGTTCGCCACGCAGACCGAGCAATCGAGGCGCGGCCCATTGCACCGGCGTGGCGACGGAAAGATACGTGTCGGCGATCAGCTCCAGGCGCTCGAAAGCCGTCTGGCGCAAGCCGGATGGTCCGCCGGTTACGACCCAGCCGAGTTTGAGCTGTGGGAGTGCAGCCACTTTGGAAAGCCCGCTCAGGCAAAATGTGAGGACTTCATCCACATCGGCGAGCGAACGAATCAGCGGTGTCTCTGCATCGATCAGATAATCCGCGAAAACTTCGTCCGAAATGAGCGTGAGACCGTGGGCGCGGCAAAGCGCGAGGAGCGGCGCAAGCTCGGATGGTTTCAGGAATGAACCCGTTGGATTATTAGGGTTCACCAGGACGATGGCGCGTGAGCGGCCGGAAATCGAGCGGGCCAGCGCATCGAAATCGATGGTCCAGCGGCCGTCGTAGGCGAGCGGGTATTGATTCACGCGCAGCGAATCGAGCGCGGCCAGAAACTCAAATAGCGGATACGAGGGGCGCGGGACCAGCACCTCGTCGCCCGCATCGGCGAGCAGCTTGAACACGAACGCGTAAGCTTCGCTGGTGCTGGCGGTCAGCAGAATCCGGTCCGGCGCGACGCTGCGATTTAAAGCGGCCGAATAATACTCGGAGACCGCCGTGCGCGCGGCCGCGATTCCAGCGGCGGAAGGCTCATAGCGCAGCGCACGCGGATCGGCGAGCGCGGAGAGAATCGCCTCGGAAGGATACAGCAGTCCGGCGGCCGTGGGATTCGACTCCGTCAGGTCCAGGACCGGCGCACCCGCCGACCGTTTCTCTTCCAGCGCTCGGCTCAGCCGGTTGGGCGCGAGTTCCCAGTTCAACCGGGATGAAAATGGAGGCGCGGGCAACCAGACAACGTAGCACGCGCCGCTGCGAGCTTGCTCAGTTCAGTTCGATGGAATATTGCTATGAGTCTTTGATCCGGAGTTGGTGCTATGCCGCGACCCGCTGCTCTGGTGATGCGTGCGAGACTTGTGACCGCTCGCGGGACGATTTGCGCTGTGATCGGTCTTGCGAGATTCGCCAAAGGACAACGAAGCCGCGCCCAGGATTAGGGCGCCGGCGAGAAGAACGGAGACAGAAGTTTTCATGCCCTAGAGTGCGCCGCGGGCGGGGAAATTCGCAGGAATTTAATGGACCGTGTATCGCGCCTTCAGGCCGAACGGCGCGATCTCGATGTCGAACCGTTCGCCGTCCTCGCGGACCATCTGGTAGGTGCCCCGCATTGTCCCGGTGGGAGTCTTGAGCGCACACCAGGAGGAGTATTGGAAGGACTGCCCCGGCGCCAGGATGGGTTGCTCGCCGACTACGCCCGGGCCTTGCACTTCCTCGATGTGATCGAGCGCGTCGGTGATGATCCAATGACGGCTGACCAGTTGCACGGTGTCACTGCCCTGATTGGTGATGCGGACGGTATACTCGAAAACCCATTCGCCCTGCTGCAAGCGCGAGTTTTCCGGCGAATGGCGGGACATCACCTCCACGCGAATGGAGTTGGTGACCGCGTCGGACATCGGAGCATATTCCGAATGGAGATCAGGCATAGCGAACGCTCATCATAACAAGGTGACGTGCGCCGCCGTCGGGCTGTTACCGGATGCTGGTACCTGCAGTTGCGGTGGCGTGCGAGCTGCGCCCTCTTCCACCTTCATGAGTCGCTACAATTTCAGCGAAGCCGCCCTATGCGCCATTTGATGCCCATCGTGACGCCGCGCCTGGTTTTGCGTCCGCCCACTCTTCGCGATTTGGATCCTATCCAGACCGCTAAGGAAGACGCGTGGCCCGATTTGCAACGTTGGATGTCTTGGGCCTTCGACGATCAACGGTCGCGGCAGGCGATGGAAGACTCTATTCGACGAACGATCGATTACCAGACCCAAGCCGGAATCGCATTGGCTGGGTTCCATAGGTTCAACGGGGATTTCGTTGTGCGAACCGCATTGGATGTTACCGATGAGCCCGACGTCTATGAGACCGGATATTGGGTGGCGCCTAAATATGCCGGACAGGGCATGGCTACGGAGGCGGCAAATGCAGCGATTCGTTACGCGTTCGGCCACCTTGGCGCGAAGGCAATCAGCATCGGGTATTTCGACGGAAACGAGCCCAGCCGGCGCATCGTGGAGAAACTGGGATTCAAGAAAATAGGCGTGGCCCGTCAAGGTGCGAAACGGTGTTTCGACGGTACGATGCTCGACCGTCACGAATACGTCTTGACGACTCCCAACCTACTTCCGGAGCTTGACGTCTCATGGGGTTGAAGCCATGCGGAGTCGCTAGAACAGCCACCGTTGTATCTTTGGTCTGCAGCCCGGATGCAAGTCCACTTGGACAAGTAGTCCCGAAGCCGCCGAAAGGATTTGTCCGGCCAAATTGCCCATCACCCGTTCGATAGAATAACAGCAGGTTCCCGCTATGTCCGTAATCACCAACGCCCCGCCGGCCACCGCCGCCGAGCAGTTGCCGGCCGTACCGCTCACGCTCGAAGGCTCCAGCATGTTGCACCAGATGCTGCGCATGCGCTGGACCGCCTGGAAGCAGCTCGACCCCTCCGACCGCACCGAAATCGCGCACGAAGCCGCCGTCGCACTGGCTGAAATGGAGCGCGACGCGGGCGGGCAAAGCGCGGCCTTTTCGCTGCTGGGCCACAAGGGCGATTTGATCCTGCTGCACTTCCGACGTTCGTTCGACCAACTGAACCAGGTGGAGCGGCGCCTGGCGGGGCTGCGGCTGTGGGATTATCTGGAACCCGCGTCGTCGTACCTGTCGGTGGTGGAACTGGGGCTGTATGAATCCAGCCTCAAGACCTACGGCAGTCTCGCCGAGCGCGGCATCGCGCCGTTTTCGCCCGAATGGAACTCTGGGATCGAAGAAGTGATGGCGCGCCAGCGCGAAGCCATGGCCCCGCGCCTCTATCCCGACATGCCGCCGCACAAATACCTGTGCTTTTATCCCATGGATCGCAAACGCGGCGAGCTGAAGAACTGGTATCGTCTGCCGATGGCCGAGCGCCAGCGCCAGATGCACGAGCACGGGATGGTGGGCCGCCGCTACGCGGGCGAAGTGAAGCAGATCATTTCCGGATCGATCGGGTTCGATGATTGGGAGTGGGGAGTGGACCTGTTCGCCGACGATCCGCTGGTGTTCAAGAAGCTGATCTACGAAATGCGCTTCGACGAAGTGAGCGCCGATTATGCGCTCTTCGGGACGTTTTACGTAGGAATCCGCTGCCCGGCCGCTGAGCTGGCGCAGTGGCTCAATGGCTGATTAGGCTCTTAAGAATGGGTCGCCTCCAGACGAACTTGTGCGGCATCCCACTCGAAAATCCGGTGATTGCGGCATCGGGCACGTATGGCTACGGCATCGAATTCGCAACTGTCGCGGATTTGAACGCGATGGGCGGCATCGTGGTGAAGGGGCTTTCGCGCGAGCCCATCGTAGGCAATCCACCGCCGCGGCTGTGGGAAGCCGAAGGCGGCATGATCAATTCCATCGGCCTGCAAAACGTCGGCGTGTGCGCCTTCATCGCGGAAAAGCTGCCCGCCTTGCGCCGCTTTCGCACCGCGATTTTCGCCAACGTCTTCGGCTACGCGCCGGAGGATTATGCCGAAGTGATCCGCGTGTTGGAGGATGCCGAAGGCGTTGCCGGATACGAACTGAACGTTTCGTGCCCCAATACCAAGCACGGCGGCATTTATTTTTCGAGCGATCCGGCGCTGCTCGCCGATTTGGTTGCCATGGTCCGGCCGCTCGCGCGGCGGCCGCTGATCGTGAAGCTGTCGCCGAATGTTGCGCGCATCGAGCCGCTGGCCAAGGCCGCGGAAGACGCCGGCGCCGACGCCATCAGCCTGGTGAACACGTTCGTTTCCCTCGCCATCGATGCGCACACGCGGCGGCCGAGGATCGGCGCGGGCTTCGGCGGATTGTCGGGACCGGCCATCAAGCCCATCGCGCTGCGCATGGTATACGAAGCTTCGCAAGCCGTGCGAATTCCCGTGGTCGGCCTGGGCGGCATTCGCAAGGGCGAAGATGCGGCCGAATTCCTGGTCGCCGGCGCGACGGCCGTGCAGGTGGGCACGGCGAACTTCTGGGATCCGCAATCGCCTTGCCGTATCGCGCGCGAGCTGGACGATTATTTAGCGCGGGAAGGCGTGGCTAACGTACAACAATTGGTGGGAACCTTGCAGATATGAAGAAAATTGTTTTGACGGACAAAGCGCCCAAAGCTCAGGGCGCCTATTCGCAGGCGGTGGTGTACGGCGGGTTGGCTTATCTGAGCGGCCAGATCGCGCTCGACCCGGCCAGCAACAAGTTGATCGAAGGCGGGATCTCCGCGCAAACCGAGCGCGTCCTGGAGAACATCAAGGCCGTGCTGGAGGCGTGCGGCGCGTCGCTCGATACCGTCCTGAAAACCACGGTGTTCCTTAAGGACATGGGGGACTTCAACCCCATGAATGAAACCTACCAGCGCTACTTCCCGAAAAATCCACCTGCGCGATCCACCGTGCAGGCGGCCAAGCTTCCACGCGACGTGGGAATCGAAATCGACGTGATCGCGGCGATAGTGAACCCGCAAGCTTAGTTGCGCAAGCTCAGTGCGCCGAATATTGGGGCTGCGGGGGATTCAGCTTGATGTCGAGCGTTTTCTCTTCCTGGTCCACGTCGAAGTTCTGCCCGAACGTCTGATAGTCCTTCGCAATCACTTGCACCAGGATGGTGCCCTGCGGGATGGGAGGAATCTTGACCATGCCGTCTTGATTCGTGCGCAGCTCCCACTCGGTGCGGATTTTCTTGCCGAACTTCGTCTTGGAGCGCCCTTGAACAAACTTCACGATGACGCTCGCGCTTTCGACCGGCTTGCCGCCCAGGCTGTGTACCGAGATGGTCAAAGTGGTCATGTCGACGGCGAGCAAGGGAGTGAGCAAGGCGAGCGATAGAATCAGAGCGCGCATAGGTCCATGATATGCCTTTACGCAATATCGGGCAGCAGAAAACTCTTGGGCGAACCCGCGGCGCGCGTCACGGCTTCCGCGGCAAGGTATCCGCTGCGCACCGCGCTCTCCATGATGGGCGGCCAGCCGGATCGTGTCCAGTCGCCCGCCAGAAACAGATTTCCGAACGGCGTGGCGCTCGCGGGCCGCGCCTGCTCCAGCCCGGCGCGAGCGGAAAACGTCGCGCGAATTTCCTTCACCACGTGCGCCCTTTCGAGCTTCGCTTCCGCCGCCAGCGGAAAAAACTCCGCCAGCTCGCGCAGGGCCAACGCGATGATCTCCGCTCGCGGCATTTCCACCAGTTGGCGCGACGCGCTCACCACCAACTGTAGGTACCGCCCGGCCGATTTGTTGAACATCCATTGAATGGTGCGGTCGAGCAGCGTGGCGTGCGGGAGATCGGTGATGCTGCGGTCGAACCACAGATG
>JASIGB010000367.1:0-2701 GCA_030045355.1 Bryobacteraceae bacterium | reverse complement strand
GCGGTCTGTATCGCGAGCGCGCGACGCAACCCAACGGCAACGTTTTCGAGCGCGTCCAGGGGAAGGTCGAATTGTTCCCCGCCGACCCCGCGTAGCGCGGCAGGTTGTGCCATGACAGGCCGGCCCATCGGGTGCCTGGAGCAACTCGTGAAAATATGACCATCGAGGCGGCGATCGATTCGCACCAGCGGGGAAATCTGCTCCAGGCCGAGCAGATGTACCGCGAGGTGCTGCGCGAACGGCCGGAGGATCGGGACCCGCGGCGCACCGTTGCGCTGCCGCCGATCACGGGGCAGGTGATTTTCGATGACGTTTCGTTCGCCTATGACGGCGGCAAAGAAGTGCTGCACGAGATCTCGTTCCGCTCCGAGCCGGGTACGGTGACGGCGCTGGTGGGCCCGTCGGGGTCGGGCAAATCCACGATCATTGGTCTGATCGCGGCATTCCACGGCCCGCAATCGGGGATCATCCTGGTGGATGGCGTGGATCTGTCGACGGTGCGGCTGGATTCCTATCGCACGCAGCTTGGCGTGGTGTTGCAGGAGACGTTTCTGTTCGATGGGACGATCTGGGAGAACGTCGCGTTTGCGCGGCCCGATGCGTCGCGCGAGCAGGTTTTGGAAGCCTGCCGCATCGCGCGCGTGGATGAATTCGCCGAGCACTTCGAGAAGCAGTACGAAACCGTGGTCGGCGAGCGCGGCGTGAAGCTTTCTGGCGGCCAGCGCCAGCGGGTCTCGATCGCGCGCGCGCTGCTGGCCGATCCGCGCATTCTGATTCTGGATGAAGCCACGTCCAGCCTGGATTCGGAATCGGAAGGGATGATTCAGGAAGGATTGCGGGTGTTGATGCAAGGCCGCACAACGTTCGTGATCGCGCATCGGCTGTCGACCATCCGGCGCGCCGATCAGATTCTGGTGGTGGAAGCCGGGCGCATCGTCGAGCGCGGGACGCACGCCGAGTTATACGCGCTCAATGGCCGCTATTACGACCTGTACACCAAGCAGCACGGCATCGAGGCGAATCTGTTTCTCGCTCCGGGCGAAGGCGACGAGCAGCCCGTTCCGGAGGGTGCGGTTCGGCTGGCTGGCGCCGCGGGTGGCAACGTGGTAGCGGACGCAATGCGCATGTTCCGGGGATAATCCGCGTGGTTCGAGCGCTCAGGGATGATCTGGAACAGATTCGTTCTCTTCAGTGCTCCGCCGATCTCGATCGCATCGCCAATGCCATTGGAATGGGCCAGTGTTTGGTGGCGAAATTAGACGGCCGCCTCACCGGCTACGGATGCATGGACTATCGATTTTTCGGACGCGGATTTGTGTGGCTCGTTCATGTCGCGCCGGAGTTTCGCCGCCGTGGCATAGCGAGCCGGCTCTTCGAGGCCTTCGAGCAACAGTGCACCAGCGCGCGAATCTTCACATCCACAAATCTTTCGAACCTGCCGATGCAAGCGTTTCTGGTTGCGCGCGAGTACGCGTTGAGCGGAATGGTGCAACACCTGGATGAGGGGGATCCGGAACTGTTCTACAGCAAGCGGATGCGATAGCGGGGCTTCAGGTTTTGTGCCGGATCGCGCGGTCCAGGCTAATTGCGCCGGCGCCCGCAGTCACCAAATACAAAAAGAAGAAGCAGTACAGCACGGTGATTTCGCCATTGTTCAGCAAAGGATACAAGGGTGGTCCCATATGAATATGCACCCTGAAGTAGCCGACCGCCATTTCGCCGCTGAGGATGAAGGCCGCCGGCCGGGTGAACAGGCCCAAAATAATCAGCGGCCCGCCGATGCATTCGATAATGCCGGCGAACCAGAGCATCGAATAAAGCGGTGCGGTGTGGCCTCCCAATCCGCCTAACGCTCCGAACTTCTGTATGCCATGCAGCGTGAACGTGTATCCGGCGACGATGCGCAGGATGGAGAGCACGAAGGACTGGAGCGAGGACTGGGCTTGGGCCATGGCTTTATAAAACCGCAAAACTGGCCGGTTCGTCAAACGAAGAGAGCGATGGCTGCGGCGATTTACTCGCCGCTTTGCTGCAGGAGCTTGGCGACTAACGCGGTCCAGCCGGTCTGGTGGCTTGCGCCCAGGCCCGCGCCGTTGTCACCGTGGAAATATTCATAGAACAGGATGTGATCGCGAAAGTGTGGATCGCACTGGAATTTTTCGGCTCCGCCGAAAACGGGCCGGCGTCCGTTTTCGTCGCGCAGGAATAGGCGCGATAGCATTCGGGACAAGTGGCAGGCCACTTGTGACAGGTTCATCTTCACGCCCGAGCCGGTGGGAAACTCCACCTTCATTTCATCGCCGTAGTAGTGGTGAAAGCGCTGCAGCGATTCGATCATGAGGTAATTCACGGGGAACCACACCGGTCCGCGCCAATTCGAGTTACCGCCGAACAGGTTAGTGACGGATTCGGCAGGCTCATAGTTCACGCTGTACTGGTCTCCGTTCACCTTCAATACGAAGGGATGCTCCAGGTGATAGCGTGAGATGCCGCGGATGCCGTGCGGCGACAGAAACTCGTTTTCATCCAGCATGATTTGCAACACGCGCTCCAAGCGCGAGGGATGGACCAGCGAGAGCAGCGTGCGTTCGTCCTGGCCCGGCCGCGTGATGGAGGCGATGTTCAGGCAAAGATCCGGACGGTGCTTGATGAACCACAGCATGCGGCGTTTGAAACCGGGCATGCGGTCGAGCGCGTCGGC
>JASIGB010000366.1:0-4526 GCA_030045355.1 Bryobacteraceae bacterium | reverse complement strand
CGGTGCTAAATCTTTTCACACTGCAGGCGCTACTACCGCTCAAGAACTGGATTGTAGACAAGGATCGGCAGCAGTCCTAACGAACGCAGCATCGCGCGTCAACTTGCAAACGAAATAACTCAAGCGTGTGACGCCACGGCAAGCGACGTGGCTTGCCCTGGCTTCCGGCCGGTTCGATGATCGAGCCACCTGCTCAGCTTGACCCAAGGCCAGGTATTGACGACCGATCGCGCTTCGATCCATCCACGGCGCGCCTGAAAGACCCCGTAGCGGATCTGATCAAGCTGCGCGGTGCTATGGGCATCGGAGCCAATCGCTAGCAGGATGCCTGCTTCCTGGGCGGCCCGCGCCATCGAATCGTTTAGATCCAGCCGGTACATGGACCCGTTGATCTCGAGCGCCACGCCCGCTTTGCGAGCGGCGTCCAGGACACGCTCGAAGTCCAGCTCCAACGGCTCCCGCTCGCCAATCAACCGGCTGGTCGGATGACCCAGAATGTCCAGGTTCGGATTTGCGAGCGCGTCCAGCAAGCGGCTGGTGATCTCATCTTTGTTGTGACGAAACAGCGAGTGGATCGAGGCGACGACGATATCGAGCTGCGCGAGAATCTCGTCCGGATAGTCCAGCTTGCCATCGGCCAGGATGTCGACTTCGGCTCCGATCAGGATACGTGGCAACCGGTTCCTCCGACGCTTTCTAAGGCTTTCGATTTCTTCAATCTTCTGCTCCAGCCGGTCGAGAGCCAGCCCGTGCGCGATACGTTGCGACGGGGAATGATCGGTCAGCGCAATGTATTCGTAGCCGAGTTCGGCCGCATGCTCGACCATTTCTTCGATGGTGGCCTTTCCGTCCGAATAGGAGCTGTGCGTGTGAAGGTCGCCACGCAGATCCTTCAACTCGATGAGCTTGGGCAGCCGTCCGGCGAGCGCTGCCTCGATTTCACCGCGGTCTTCGCGAACCTCGGGCGGCATCACTGGCATGTTTATGAGGGCGTAAACCTCCGCTTCATCCTTACCGCCTACCCGCTTGTTGCCGCGAAATACGCCATATTCATTAAGCTTTAAGCCACGTTTCTGCGCCAACGTTCGTAAATGAACATTGTGCTGTTTGGAGCCGGTAAAATATTGCAAAGCCGCTCCATACGACTCGCGGGACACCGCGCGGATGTCCACTTGGATTCCGCCCTCGACGATCACAGTCGCCTTTGTATCCCCAATACCGAGCACTTGCCTTACCGGTGGCAATTTCACGACCTGCTGAAGCGCGCGCGGATTGTCTTTGGAGATAATCAGGACATCCACGTCGCCGATCGTTTCTCTCCGACGACGAAGCGAACCGGCCGCCTCGGCGCGCTCAATGAGCTTGATCTTGCGCAGTTCAGCGAGTAGATTCTCGGCCAGCGGGAGAGCTACGCCCAGCAACATTCGTTTCTGGCTGGCGAGCCAGAGATCGATGCCACGCTTGATGTTGTCGATCTTCTTCTGGCCGAATCCTTTGAGTTTCGCCGATGCCGCCTTATCGAGACAGGTCTTCAGATCTTCCAGACAACTGACGCGGAATTTCTTGTGCAGCAAGGCTAGGGTCTTTGGACCAAGCCCCGGGATGCTCATCAGGTCGATGAGGCTCTCCGGGATCCCCTTGCATTCCCGATCATAGCGCTGGATTCTCTGAGTGCGAACGTACTCATCGATCATTTCCGACAGGTCGTGCCCAATACCGGGAATCTCCTCGAGCTCGCCCTGTTTGGCTATGGTAGCCAGATCCTCCTCCAGATCCCGGATCGATACCGCAGCCCGCTCATACGCCATGATTCGGAAACGGCCTTCGCCCTTGAACGCCAAAACCCGAGCCATGCGTTCGAAGATGCGGGCGATTTCTTCGTTGAGCATTGATTGCCGCCCTACCGCGAAGCCAGCGCCGGTACAGGCTCGCCAACCCGTATCTTGAACTTCTTGTCCAGGACCGCGAGTTTCTCCATGATCCCGGTGTATTCCAGCTCCGACATCGGCAACATCGCGGTGCCGAAGAATCCCTGTCTGCGCATGTCGATCGCTTTATTCGACACATGCTCCCGAACCGTGTTCCACAACGGCTGTGCGAAGCCGTCAATTGGCTCTGTCAGCTTGCCATTATGGACACAGAATCCGGCGCAGCTCACGATCGGCGGTCCATCGAAATAGCTGATGCCCGTATTTAGCGTCACAGGCATCAAGGGCATCTGGTGCGAACCCCTCATGCAGCCTGCGACAAAATGGCCGATCGCAAACGGCGCCAGCACCTCGCCAGTGGCCGGAAAGTCCTTCTGGACGCGCACCAGCATCACAGGATCGTCCTTGCCGGTGTATTTGCCCGCAATATTATGCAGGCGCGAAGTAGCGACGGCGACAGATTGCTCGCCGCTCGCACGCGACCAGACGGATTCCACCACGTAGCGCTCGGGGTCACGCAGCAGCGCCGCAATGTCGTACAAATCTTCCGGCGCATTGAGTTCGATGACGCGATCGCCTTCGGTGTGGTCGACATCCATGATCACGAACCGGAATCCGCGAGACATGCCGGGCGACAGAATGAGTCCCGGTGTGTTCATTACGTCCGCGAAAGCTAAGTACAGCGGTAGATTATAAGCGCCGGGGTCCGTCTTATCCGCTGCGAAGAACAGAAACGGCTCGTTCGGGCGCTCCTCGATCTCCATCTCCGCCACAGCCGGGCCCATCCCCTTTACGTTCCCTGAGAACGAATCCTTAAGCAGATCCTGACCTGCTCCATACAGCCCTTCTTGCCGCGCTTCTATGGTCCCCGCCAGAAATGCATCCCAGGCTAGTTTATGGATCTTTTCGTCGGCTTCCCCGCGCCGATGTGTCATGAGAATGGCGATGTCGTCGCCAGTGTGGCTGATGTAATGATCCAGCAACAGACCCGGCGCTCGATCGCGAATAAATGCTTCTATTGTCTCTCGCAGCCGTTTGGATGGGGCCACATGGCCGCCGATTGAGCCGATATCGGCCTTGATCACACTGAGGGTAAGTTTCATGGCGTCCACCTCACGGAATAAACAATGCAACCAATCTTCCATAGGGTTTTTCATGGCATCGGGCTTGCAGCAGGGCAAGCGTGGAGGCATACTATGCCGGCCAAACAGTTTCAATTTCGTGCGGATGCGCGTCAGAGCATTTTGCGGCGCGCCAACATTCTCGGCGACGCCGTGCGCGTCACCCCTGGGACCTAAATCCGCGCGCGTGGCTCATTCTAGAAGAAGTTCGGCCGGCCAATCGTCTGCGATGACGGAGTAATGTCGCCAAAGAAGTTGAACTCAAGGATCCCGAAAAGAAACTAGGCGCGCAAATGGTTTCGTGAGGCGGCCGAACGGACTGGCGAAGCCGTTGGCGACGGCACTACGACGGCCACGCTTCTCGCGCATGCGATTCTGACCGAGGGAGTTCGGAACGTCACAGCCGGCGCCAGTGCAGTCGATTTAAAGCGTGGGCTCACTCGCGGCGTCAAGGCGGCGGTGGAATCGCTTCGGACCTTATCCCGTCCGGTGACAAGTAAGCGTGAAAAGGCGCAGGTCGCAGCGATTTCTGCGCACAATAACTCAACCATCGGCGACATGGTGGCCGAAGCTGTCGAAAAGGTGGGCGCCGAAGGGGCCATCACCGTCGAAGAATCCAAGACTACAGAAACGGTACTCGAGATAGTCGAGGGTATGCAGTTTGATCGAGGCTTCATCTCGCCGTACTTTGTGACGGATCCGGAAGGGATGGAAGCCGCCCTGGACGAGCCATTGATCCTGATTCACGAAAAGAAGATCACGAATGTGAAGGACCTGCTGCCGCTTTTAGAGCAGGTAGTGCAGGCCGGTAAACCATTGCTCATCATTTCCGAGGACGTAGAGGCGGAAGCCCTTGCCACCCTGGTCCTGAACAAGATCCGCGGAACCCTTCCCTGCGCCGCAGTAAAAGCTCCGGGATTCGGTGACCGGCGTAAGGCCATGTTGCAAGATATCGCGATTCTCACCGGCGGCCAGCTCATTGCTGAAGAGCTGGGAATCAAACTGGAAAACGTGAGCAGGAATCAGCTCGGCAAAGCCAAGCGCGTGGTGATCGATAAAGACACAACGACCATAGTCCGGGGGCTGGGGAAAAATCGGCAATTGACGGCCGTTGTCGAGAGCTTCGTAAGCAGATTGAGGAGACAACCTCGGACTACGACAAGGAGAAGCTGCAGGAGCGGCTGGCGAAGTTGACAGGCGGCGTTGCAGTGATTCGGGTTGGAGCACCGTCCGAGGTCGAAGCCAATAAGCTGAAGGAAGCTTTCGAGGATGCCATTAGTGCGACGAAGGCGGCCATTGCCGAAGGTGTCCTGCCTGGCGCCGGCCTGGCTTTGTTGCGAGCGATCGATGCGGTCGACGCCGAGGAGTCAAAGGCGGAGGAGGATGAAAAAACCGGGCTGCGCATTCTCAAACGCGCGCTCGAAACGCCCACGCGGCAGATCGCCGAAAATTCGGCGCTGGATGGCGGAGGGGTGGT
>JASIGB010000365.1:0-3378 GCA_030045355.1 Bryobacteraceae bacterium | reverse complement strand
GGAGAGCGGTCCAGAATTTGCTTTTCACCCATTGGGGCATGAGAGACTCCTTTCGAAGAGCGGGCGAATTGTTAGCTCCTAGTGTACATCCGCCTTAGCTGTCCAGGGATTCACCAGGCGTATGCCGCAGTGCTCGAAATCGCCGGTATTGCGGGTCGCGAGCGTGGCGCGGTGCACCCGGGCGATAGCCGCGATCATGGCGTCAAACTCTGAAATGGGCCTGCCGGCCGCCTTACGGATCGCGAAAATCCTGGCAAACTCCCGGGCGGCGTCCTGATCGAAAGCCAGGATTTGCCCTTGGAGATCCTCGCCGAAAATTCCTTCCACCTCCTTCTGCAGATGCTGCCTCTTCTTGCCGGCGGGCATGATCTCAATTCCTGTGTAGATTTCGGCCTGCGTTATGGCAGTTGTGAAGACGTTCGAGGGATCTTGCAGCTCCAGCCACTGCGGAACAATCTGAGAGGGAACTGGCTTGAGGGTTTCCGAAATTGTGTTGGTATCGAGGATGATCACGTAAAATCTGGAGGCTCGCGCATTGGCTCCCGCGGCGGGATGTCGAGTTCCACGCCTCCGAGCGGGGCAAAACGCCGGCGGATCGCTTCGGCCAGGTTCGGTCGCTTGGACTTCTTTGTTAACGCTGCGGTCAGCAAGTTGCGCGCCTCCTCTTCCATGGAGTGGCCGTTGCGAGCCGCTCGCATGCGGAGCTTGGCCTTCACCGAATCATCTAGTTTTCGAATCGTGATGCTTGCCACGCCTCAATGATAGCACTGCAATCAATGATTGCACCCGAAGTTGACACCCCCGATTCCCTTTCGATAGCCTACCGGTCGTGCATTTCAGATTGGCGGTAGTTGCAACTTTACTATTGAGCGCGATCGGCGCGACGGCTGCTGAGACCTGCGACCGGGGGTGCCTGGAAAGTTTCGGCAATCAGTACCTCGCCGCGCTGGCCGCGCATGACCCGTCCCGGCTGCCGCTCACCAAGAACGTGCGCTATACCGAGAACGGGCAAACGCTGACGCTGACCGACGGCATGTGGGGGCCGCAGATCACGCTCGGAACCTACCGGCTCTACTTCGCCGACCCCCAGGCCGGCCAAGTGGGGTTCATGGGCGTCGTCAATGAGAACGGCCATCCGCAGATTCTGGCGCTGCGGCTGAAGATTGAAAACCGCAAGATGAGCGAAATGGAAGCCATCGTCGCGCGCTCGGGCCCGGGGAGTCTCGCGCGGCCGCAGGATCTTGTAGACAAGCCCATCTTCCATGAAGCCCTCGCTCCGGACGACCGTCCGTCCCGCGAAGAACTGGTGCGCATCGCCAACTCGTATTTCGAAGGCCTCGAAAAGGCCACCGGCAAGCTCACGCCTTTCGATCCGCAGTGCACGCGCATCGAAAACGGCGCCATTACCGCCAACAATCCCAACGGTCAGGGCATGGCTAGGATGACCTGTGGCGAGCAGTTCGATACCGGCTTTTCGCCGTTCATCACGCGTGTGCGTGAGCGGCGGTTCCCGATTGTCGACGAGGAGCGCGGCTTGGTCTACGCCATTATCTTCTTCGATCATGGCGGCACGGTCCCCAGCGTGAAATGGACCGACGGCACGGTCCACAAAGTCAGCCCGCCCTTCGACACGCCGTTCACCTTTGAGATCGGAGAATTGTTCAAGATCAAGAACCGCAAGATCACGCGCATCGAAGCCGTACTGCTGTCCGTACCTTACGGAATGCCCTCCGGATGGGTGAAACAATGAGGGCGATCCTCCTTGCGTTCGTCGCCTTGGGCACACTGCTTGGCGCTGATCGCGACCGCGCTTGCCTGGAAGGCTTCGTGAATCAGTATCTGGCCGCGCTCGTGGCTAGCGATCCCGCCAAGCTGCCGCTCGCGAAGAACGCGCGCTACACCGAAAACGGCCAGGAGCTGAAGCTGGGCGACGGCGTGTGGGGCGTCACCGTCACGCTCGGCGGCTACAAACTCTATTTCGCCGATCCGCAGGCCGGGGAAGTTGGGTACTTGGGAACCATCGAAGAGAACGGCCATCCGGTGATCCTCGGACTACGGCTCAAAATCGACCGCCAGAAAATCAGCGAAATGGAAGTGCTGGCGCTCCGCAAGACCAGCGGCTTATTTTCCGAGCCGCAAAACTTGGTGGACAAGCCGATTTTTCATGAGGCTCTCGCGCCCTCCGAACGCCGGCCTCGCGCGGAACTGGTTCGCGTGGCAAATTCGTACTTTGAAGGAATGGAAGCGGGCACCAATAAGAACACGCCTTTCGACCAGAACTGCCAGCGTATCGAAAACGGCGTGATCACCTCGAATGATCCCTCGAGCAAAAGCGAAATCACCCGCATGAGCTGCGGCGCGCAGTTCGCCACCGGATTTACCAAAGTGATTACGCGCGTCCGGGAGCGCCGTTTCCCAGTGGTGGATGAAGAGCGCGGCATGGTGTTGGGCATCGTCCGCTTCGATCATTCCGGCCACAACAAAACCATCACCTGGAACGACGGTACGGCTCACAAAGTGAATCCGCCGTTCGACCAGCCGTATTCGTTTTTCATTGCCGAGCTATTCAAGATCGTGGACGGCAAGATGAATCGCATCGAAGCGCTGGTGACGCCCGTGCCTTACGGCATGTACACAGGATGGCCGGCGCCCGCCAGGCGTTAGCACATCGCAAGACATGACGGAACCGAATCCCAGGTGGGGCAAAGGCACCGCGAGCCCGGACGAACGCGTTTTTCTCGAAGGCCCGCACGGCCGCGGCTTTGAGCTCCTGCGAGCATTGCGGATTTTTCGCGAATTGATCCACGGCTTTCGCGCCCTGCACTTCGTGGGTCCGTGCGTGACGGTGTTCGGCTCGGCGCGTGTCCCGCCGGATCACCCCTACTATGCGGTCACGCGCGAATTGGGAGCCAGAATCGCGCAGGCCGGTTTCACCGTCATGACCGGCGGCGGACCGGGCATGATGGAAGCCGCCAATCGCGGCTCTAAGGACGCCGGTGGCGTCTCCATCGGCTGCAACATTATCCTGCCGCGCGAACAAAGGCCCAATCGTTATCTCGATAAGTGGGTGGAATTCCGCTATTTCTTCGTGCGCAAGTTGATGCTGGTGAAATACTCGTACGGGTTCGTCGCGGCCCCGGGAGGATTTGGCACCCTCGATGAATTGTTCGAAGTAGCTACTTTGATCCAAACCGGGAAGATCAAGAATTTTCCCGTTGTGCTATTGGGCGTCGGATACTGGTCGCCTTTGCTCAAGTTTCTTCGGGAATCACTCTTGATGCAAGCGGCCATCGTCGCACGTGATCTTGACCAATTGCTGATGACGGACTCGCCATCGGAAGCCGTCTCGTTCATCCTCAAGTACGCGACTGAGCAGTT
>JASIGB010000364.1:0-2663 GCA_030045355.1 Bryobacteraceae bacterium | reverse complement strand
GATGTGGTCAGAGTCTCGCGTTCAAACCCCGTCGCATTCCCGGTGGCCCGTACGCGGCATTGAGGAACCCGATTCCCCTGCGGATCGGTCACGGTTCCTGTCATGGCCGTGCGGTCCACCTGCGCCAGAACCAAGCGATTAAATGGCTGGAAAAAAAGCAGTAGAAGAAAAACTGCAACCCGACGCAGGAAGGCCATGAGATCCTATAAGCCTTTCAAGTTTCATCTTGTTGCCAACGCCGATGGAACCTTACCGGAAGATGGATTTTCCCTTTTGTCACTCTCTTCTATCCTACGCCCCGATTTAAGACGGCTGCCGCCGTTAGACGGCCAAGTGAGTGGTGGAGCGCCATTTCGAGCCGGCCTCGCGCGGCTGAGTTGTAATTGTGATTTGTCTCGAAAAAAGACGCGGCCACAAATTGACAAAAAAGTAACGGGCACGTCATCCTGACGTCTCCTTTCGCTGCTAGACTCCCTGACGCATGGTGCATGCCTCGAGGCACGCCAATCTCATGCTGAAAACAAATCGGGGAGGAAAACTGTAATGTCGCGAGAAACGTCTGGAAATGACTCTCGAAAAAATTCTCCAATCCAACCTCTGCTCGCCGGCCTGCTCGTGGCGGGACTGAGCACTTCGGCATTCGCGCAATCCGTACCGTTCCCGACCTACGCACCCGGCGAGAACGTGAACGCGAGCACCGGCCCGACCTACTCGCAGCCCTTGCCCTACCCGTGGGTCGTCAGTGATGGCACCATCATCACGCCCGCCGGCACCCAGGTCTACCTCGGCGTCACAACCCGAGCCAAGGCCATTGCGCTGAACCCCAATACCAGCACGCACACCGCCGCCGTCCTTCAAATGGGCGCCCCGCAGGCCGTCACGATCTTCAACACTGAGACCGGCGCCATCCTGCAAACCTACAGCGCGCCCTATCTGACAAGTACTGGGACAACTAAATACGATTCAGACGGCAGCAGCACCGGCATCACCTATACGCCGGACGGCCTGCACCTGCTGTTCAGCCAGGACGGCAATTACGGCCCTGCCAGCTACGTTACCATCGCCGCTGTCGATCCGAACACAGGATTGATCACATCCACCGGCGGCTCAAACCCCTTCCCCCAGCAGGTCAGCGTTCCGATCGCCATCAACAGCAACTACTCTCTCACCAATGTCACTTGCTTTTCGAATAGCCCTGGGGGAACCACAGGCAGCTTTAATATCCCGTGCGGCTACGCCTACTCGATTTTCTCGGACGACACCTTTACTTCCTATCCCATGGGCATCGCGATCTCGTCCGATGGAAGCACCGCCTACGCCGTGCTTGACAACAACGATACGCTGACCAAGATCAACCTGGCGTCGCCGGTGGAGGGTCCGCAGATCCGCGTCGGTAACGTCCCGCACAGCGTCGTGATTTCGCCGGATGGCAAGACCGCCTACGTCTCCAACGAGGCGGGCCGGATGGCTACCCAGAACGACTTCCAGTTATACTCTAACGGCACCCCGGTCGTCGCTCAATATCCGACCGGTAGCACGGCCGCCGGAACGGTTTCCGTGGTTGACCTGGCCTCTTTCACGGTCACCGGCAGCATCCAGACCGGCCTGCACCCAACCGGGATGGCCTTCTGGGGCAAGTACCTGTTGGTTGCCAATACTTACAGCGACACCATCTCCGTGATCGACACCACCATCAACCAGGTGGTGCAGACGATCGACCTTGGGCCGCCTATCGGCGTACTGGGCGGTCCCAACCCGGCCTACGGCGCTGGGCCGAACTCGATCGCTGTGGATGCCACGAACAACATCGCCTACGTGGCTCTTTACAATGCCAACGCGATCGCGGTGGTCAACCTCAACAGCTTCGGGTACGGCTTCGGGCCTTTCAACTTCAACAACTTCGGGTTGTCCGCCGTGCAGGGCCTGATCCCGGTCGCCTATGCGCCGAGCTCGGTAGTGCTGGACTCAACGGACAAGGTCCTGCTCGTTGCCAACGACAAGGGCATCGGCAGCACGGGCTATGGGGTGGCGCCCCCTCCGGCGAATACGGCAGAAAATTCATACAACCATTACTACGGCGTGTACGACTTCAACACCCACGAGGACCTTGGCACCGTCAGCATCGTTCCCATTCCGAACAACGCAACGCTCGCGGCGATGACGCAGAAGGTCTCCCAGAACAACCACTGGGATCTGGCGCAGAATATCCAGAGTGCCTCCGGCGGTTACCCGTTTGCCAAGCCCGTCGCAATTCCGGCGAAGATCGGCGATCCGTCGCTGATCAAGCACATCTTCGTGATCATCCGTGAAAACCGCACCTACGATCAGATCCTGGGCGACGTGGCAGAGGGCAATGGCGACCCCTCCCTGGCCGTCTTCGGCGACAACTCGACCTACGCCGAATACCCCGTCGTAACGCCTAACGCACACACGCTGGTGCAGCGTTTCCCGCTTCTAGATAACTTCTACGACCCGAGCCGCCAGTCGGCTGACGGTCACAACTGGATCACGCAGGGCATGGCGCCCTACTCCGACGACATCCAGTCGCCGGACTGGCTCCGCGACTATCCCTCCAACGGCGGCGATGCACTTGCTTATCAGACGAAGGGCCACCTGTGGGACGTGGCGGCCGCGGCTGGCATCAAGGTGAAGAACTACGGTGA
>JASIGB010000038.1:0-3505 GCA_030045355.1 Bryobacteraceae bacterium | reverse complement strand
GCTTGATCCTCCGCGCGCGCGCCTAGATTGAAATGACCGAGCACGACGTTCGAGCGAAAATGCGCATAGCTCCCGATGAGCGCACTGGCAACGATCACCGACACCACCCAGCGCGGCCATCGGACACCGTGCAGCGCGAGTATGCAGTGCGCGGCGAGCGGAAGCAGGAAGAAATAGTAATAGCGGTCGGCGACATATAGCACTCCCGGGCCGTAGCGGTCGGGATAGTTGACACGAGCCAAGCCCACCATGACGGAAAGCACAATCGGGGGTGTCCAGATCAGAAGCAACACGCGACCGTAGCGCGCTCTCAGGAACCAGCCGGAGACGAGAACCGGCAGCCACGCCACGGGCGACCAATCGAGAATGGTGCGGAAGCCGGGAATTGCGAACGCGGTGAATCCGGCGAAAAAGCGAAAAGGCGCCGTTAAGATGATCCACCCCCCGAGTTCGAGCGCGCGCAGCGACAATTCCATCGGCTCGCGATCGTGCGTCCTGGTTTGCTGCCAAAACGCGATTGCCAGCAGCGCGAGTATCGACGCGAGTAAAACGCCGGCCGCACGCCGGCGCCCCGTGAACCACGCATAAGCCGGAAGAACTAAAGCCGGAACAAGAACGCCGTTGAGTCCCAGCGCCGCGACAATCAGCATCAGCACAGCCCAAATGAGCGAATCCTCCTCCAGCGCGACCAGCGCCAAGATAAAGAATGACGCGCCCAAACAAAAGATCGCGCTGGATGGCCACCAGATCTGCTCATTCACAAACCCGAGCGCGCCCGCGTACAGCGTACCGGCCAGGAATCCCGCGAATTTCGATCCGTTCCAGCGCGCGCACAACACAGCGCACCCGATGGCGCCCGCCACGTGCACCAGGCAGATGGCGATGCGCACCCACGCCAGGCTCATGCCGCCCGCCAGCGTCCCGAACCAGAACGCGAGCCGCAGGAGCACCACCGTTTGCCCGTGGAACGGGACCGTGAGTAAATCGCTCGCCGGTCGCAGCCCCGCACGAATCTCCGCGATCAGTTGGCCGTGCAGGAAATCGTCGGAAAGATACGGCAGCGCGAACGTTCCGCGAGCCATCCACAGCACGAGCAACGCGAGCCACGCCGCGAGCGCCGCCAATTCCGCTCGCGAGAAGCGCTTATTCGTCTCGACAGATATTTTCACGAACGGTGTTGCCGGCGAGCTTGACGCCCGGGGCGGCCTGAATGCAGCGCGTCTTCATTCTCCAACCGGAGATCGTGTTGCCCTCGATCAGATTGTCGTGCGCCGGATCGGCGCGCTTCGCAGCCCACTCCGCCGCCACGCGGCCCAGGTAGATGCCGGATTGCAGTACATCCGGTTCACCCTGAATCGCGACGCATCCGAACTTCGCCGCGTTCTCGTTGCAATGGGCCAGATTTAAATTGAGAAAGCGGTTGTGCTCCACCACTTGATGGGAGCCGATTAGAAACAGCCCTCCGAACTTGGCCCCGTCGATGGTGTTGTCCGCGATCGTGATGTGCTCGGACTTCATCTGCGGATTCCAGTTATTGACCACGATCCCGAAATGTCCGAACGGATAGCTTGCGGCCGTTCCTTTGTTGATGCAGGTGTTGTGCGTCACCTCGCCGTCGTGAAATCCGTCCAGGTCGATGCACTTGCCGTCCAGCTCTTCGAAATAATTGTTGGTGTATACGGTCTTGTCCACGTTGCCCGATGTGTCCACCGCCACGGGTGTCGCGCCGTTCTCGATGTCGACCGCCTGGGCCGGATAACCGATGCGCTTCCCGCGGTTTCCTTCGACGCGAACTTCGGTGGCGTGGCCCACCTGGATCGCGTCGCGACCGATATCAGAGAAGTGGTTGTTCACGATCCTGCCGGACCGGTTGCGTGGCGCCGTGATGCGCGAATGCGTCCACACGCCGTTTCCCAAAATGTCCCGGAAATCCGAATCGCTCACCGTGAATCTGTCGACCCCTTCCTCGAAAAGAATTCCGCCGCTCGTATTGTTTCGCCCCTTGGCGTTGCGGGATCCGCTGTGCGACACGGCAACGCGATCCACCACAATATCGCTCGAGTGATTCACCAGGATGGCAAAGTTCGTGATGTTTGTGAAATCGACGTGCTCCACGGTGGCGCCCTGGGTTTCCTGCAGCAGGATCCCATTGTCCGGGTAGAACGTCGCGAACGCGTCGCCCGACGGCGCCAATGGCAGCGGTTTTTCGAGCGCGGCACGGTTGCCGTCGATCGCGAAATTCGCGAAGCGGATCCGCTGGCAGCCCTTGCAACTCAGGATGGCTCGCCCTTGAAAGCCGGCCGCCGCGCGCAGAACCGTATGATCGCCGCCCGCGATCGTCAGGTCGTGCGCGCCATCGGGAATCCTGATTTCGGCCGAAACTTCCGTGACGCCGGTGGGCAGACGAAATGTGCCCGTGGAGGGAATCGCAATGGCGAGCAGCGCGGCCAGTATCAAAACCTATCTTATCCGGCCTTATCTGATCTGGCGTGATTCGATCTGGCATCCTATCAACATGGCGGCAAAGCATGGGAATTGAATTCCGCGGCGTGAGCCTTGCGCCGCTGCGCGATTTGACCATTTCCGCTCCGAGCGGCGCGGTGATCGGCGTGGTGGGGGAAAAAGGCGCGGGAAAGAACGCGCTGCTGCGCCTGGCGGCGGGAGCGGTACAGCCGGAGGCCGGGGAAGTGATCGCTCCACCCCAGCGCCGCTATGTGGGTCCTCTTGACGCGCTGCAACTCTCGCCGGTGGACGTCCTGGCCATAGAAAACTCGCTGGCGTATCATGACGCACTGGTGCGTGCCCGGGCGCTCGCCGGGATCGGGCGCCTCAGAAGCGGCGGCAGCACCATCCTGCTGGTCTCGCATGAACTCGACCTGTTGCAGTCGATTACCGACGAGGTGTGGTGGCTGGATGCGGGCGCGCTCGAAAAGCGCGGCGACCCGCATGAAGTGCTGGAGGCCTATCGTCAACGCATCGCCGAGAAGGTGCGGGCCTGGGGCGCCACGCTGAGCAGCCCCATGCTGCCGGCGCTACGCCGCGGCGATGGGCGCGCCGAGATTCTGTCGCTCGAAACCCTGGGCGCGGACGGCAAACCCACGGCCGTATGGCGCAGCGGCGAAAAAGTGGCCGTCCGTGTGATGGTCCGCTATCACGACGCGGTGCAAGAACCGGTGCTCGGCGTCATGATCCGCACGCGCATCGGATTGGACGTCTACGGGACGAATACGGAATTGGAGAAAGTGAGTACCGGAAATTGCGCGGCCGGCACCCGCCTGCGGGCCGACTTCGCCTTCCGCTGCGAGCTCTGCCCCGGCGAATACACCATCACCGCCGCTTCGCACGATTCCGACGGCACGGCTCACGACTGGGTCGATGACGCGGTTGCGGTATCGGTCACCGATTCGCGCTACACCGCGGGTGTGGCAAACCTGCGGGCCGAAGTGAAGATCGAAAAATCAAATTAGCTTGGATGCCGCTGCCGCAACAACTGCTGTTGGACTTA
>JASIGB010000363.1:0-2765 GCA_030045355.1 Bryobacteraceae bacterium | reverse complement strand
GGCCGCGACTATTCGCTCGACGACCAAGCGCTCATGGCGCGCAAGGAGCGCGAGATCCTGGGCCGGGTGGTGCCGGTCTACAAGGAGTTCGCCGAGCGCGGCCAGATCGAGATTTCCACCACGCCGTTTTACCATCCCATTTTGCCCTTGATCTGCGATTCCGACATCGCCGCCGTCTCCCATCCCGGTGTCACGCTCCCGCCGCGTTTTCAATATCCCCACGACGCGCTCGATCAACTGAAACGCGCGCGCGAGTTCATGCAGCGCCAGTTGGGAAGCGCGCCCATAGGACTGTGGCCTTCCGAAGGCTCCATATCGGATGAGGTTCTGTCGCTCGCCGCCGAGGTCGGATTTGAGTGGGCCGCGAGTGACAACGGTGTTCTCGCGCGTACCGTCCACCAGGACGCGGGTCCCGAGGTGACGTATCGCTCTTATCTCTGGAAACAAAATGGCCGCGAAATGCGCATGATCTTTCGCGATCATTTCCTGAGTGATGAAGTAGGCTTCGTTTACTCCGGTTGGCATGCCGAAGACGCCGCGGCGAATTTTCTGGACCGCATCCGGCAGAACGCGCAGCCGATGCTCGAGCGCGGCGCGGACGTTTTGGTCCCCATCATTCTGGATGGCGAGAACGCCTGGGAATATTACCCTCAGAATGGCCGCCCGTTTCTGCGCGACCTGTACCGCCGGATCTCGGAATCCTCCGATCTGGCGGCGCTGACGGTGAGCGAAGCACTGGCGATCGACACGCCGCGCGGCATCGATCACATTCATCCCGGATCCTGGATCGACGCGAATTTCGACGTCTGGATCGGCGCCGAAGAAGACAACATCGCCTGGGAGTATTTGCTAGCCGCGCGCAAGAGATTCGATGAGCTCGCTTCCGGGGTCAGCGAACCACAGCGCGCGCTCGCCTACGAAGAACTGCTGATCGCCGAAGGCAGCGACTGGAACTGGTGGTACGGACCTGAACACATCTCGGAAAACCGCCTCGAGTTCGATGAACTGTACCGGCAGCATCTGGCGAACGTGTACCACGCTCTCGGTGTCACCGCGCCCGCGGAATTATCGCTTCCGATTCTGAAGTCGGGCGTTACGAACCTGAATCAGCCGCCCGCGCATCCGATTCATCCGACGATCGACGGCGAGGTGACTTCGTATTTCGAGTGGACCGGCGCCGGCCGCTTTCATCCCGACAATCGGTCGGGAGCCATGCACAGCGCCGAGCCACGTATTCGCGACGTCTATTACGGCTCAGACCGCGATAACCTCTACCTGCGCCTCGATCTGGACTCGGGCTTCGAGCTGCACGCGCTCGAACTGCGCACGGACGGCAAGACCATCGCTCTGCTCGACAATCCGCTGGTTCAGTTGGCCAGGCAGCGGATCGTCGAAATCCGAATTCCGCTCGCTCTCACGGGCTTCTCGCAGGAATTCGCCCTGGCCGTGAACGGCGCGCTACTTCCGGCTCGAATACTTGTCGAGCACCATGTCTAGTTTCGCCGCAGCCGCCGGCGAAGGCGTGCTGCCCATCACGATTTCCTGGTTGGTCATCGGCTTTCCATACAGCTCGTGGTTCCAATCGTCGTCTGGCCGGAGAGTGGCGCCCTGCAGCGAGATTCCGGCGAAGATGCCGCGCGAACGGGAATAAGTGAGAATCTCGGCGTGCAGTTGGGCATCGGTTTCCGCGGAACTATCGCGTCCTACAGGACCAGCAGCCACGGATCCGTCTACGCCCAGAGTAAATTTGCTTTGCATCAGTTTCTTGGCGCCCGATTGATTGTTGACCAACATGACCACGTCGGTTTCTGACCCGCCGATCTGGAATCCGAAGCTCCCGCCTTCCACGCGAATCGCGGCCGGCGCCGACCAGCCCACTCCGCTGGCTTTGCGGCACAGCATGAAGCCCTTGCCATACTTGGCGCCGACGATGAACGCTGCTTTCTTGACGCCGGGGACCAAGACGACGCACTGAGCCTTCGCCAGCAGATCCTGGGGAATTCCCTTGTCGGGCGCCGACATGATCTCGCCCAACATGTCCGCGGAATCGTTGAGCCGCTTGGCTGCGTCGCCGGCGGCGTATAACATCGTGCTGCTTGCCAAAAGAAGCGCTACATGCGTTAATTTCATCGTGGTCTCCTCAGGCTCGATTCTAGCAGGCGTCCTGATGGTTTCCATGACATTCCTGTGTCCGCTCCGCGCTGCCGGGCCGCTAGCCGCGGGCGTCAGCCGCAAACTGGATCTCATCGATAGCGGCCGCGCCGCGCCAGGATCGGTGATTCGCTTCACGCCCGCTGAGCTGAACGCGTGGGTGCGCGTGAAAGCTCCGATGATTGTACCGGACGGATTTCGCAATCCGCGGCTGGTTTTGGGAAATGGCGAAGCCACCGCGTCGGCGCTCATCGACTTTCTCAAGGTGCGCGACTCGAGCGGCCTGGCGACCAACTTTCTGGTCGCGAAACTGATCCAGGGAGAAAAACCCGTCACCGTGCGGGCCACCATTCGATCGGCGCATGGACGCGCGACCGTGCATCTCGAGAGCGTGGACATCGGCGGTTTGGAGGTTTCCGGCGCCACGCTCGATTTTCTGGTGCGGAATTTTCTCCTGCCGTTCTATCCCGATGCGAAAATCGATGAACCATTCGAGCTCGCCGCGAGCGTCGAGCGCATCGAAATCACGCCGGCTGCGGCTCTGGTTTATATTCGGCCTGATCGTAACTAGAGGAGATTTTCGCCGCGGCTTCCTGGCCCATGCGGACGCAATC
>JASIGB010000362.1:0-4471 GCA_030045355.1 Bryobacteraceae bacterium | reverse complement strand
GCCGCTAGCGCGCGGAGGGGACCGCATCTTCCGCGCGGGGGTTTTGGCGTGCCTTCTCGCGCGAGGGCTGGAAGGCTCGCGGCTTAAGTATGTTCTCCAGCGCTTCAGTTGACCCTCGGAATCAAACGCTCGCCAACTCTGGCGCAAACTCTTCAGTTTTCCCTGGAGCGCGTGTTCCATCTCGCTCTTCAGCTTGCGATCGCCGGCGAGCACGCGCTGGATAGCCTGGCAATCGCTGACTTTGCCGAGTGCGCCTTGCAACTCGCGCAGCTGGTTCAAATACCGTTCCAGGGCCGGCCCGTACACCGGGCGGAACAGTTCGAGGCTGTAACGAAACCGCTTGGTCTCCAGACGAAACGCATGGAGTTTCTCGGGCGGAGTCTTATTGTCGATCGCCTTGCGTCCGGCTTCGAAATAGCGGCGCGCCATCTTGGGCAGCAGGGTACGGGCGTTCTCGGCGGCGGTCTGAGAGGGTTCCAGTTTCATATGCCCCGCAGCGACAAACCATTGCGCCATTTGGCGGAAAAATCGCGCGCGCTCCAACGGCGCACCATTTCAGCGAATTGTCTCTGGTAGCCGCTGCGTTCCCGGGTGAGCCGCGGCCGGTGCACGGCATGGTGCGCTTGGGTAAGGAACTCCAGCGCGATGTCGCGGTCGCGGATCGAGGAGGTGAGCCGCATCATGCGCTTCAACATGCGCCTGATTTTCTTGATTTCCGATTTCGGAAAGAAATCGGCGAACAGATCCAGGCCCTGCGAGAACCGCCGGACGCTCACGCGCAGGTCATGGATCTCATCCGGCCCGGGCTTCCGGGCAGCTCGATGCACTTGGAATGCTAGCGCCGTCAGCAGACGGTTCATCTGCTCGATCGCATAGTCATGCATGCTGAGCGCCCTCATGTCTCACCCTTCAGGCTTTCGCCCGCATCAATTGGAGCTGCGTCTGGTATGTATCGCGAAACGAATCGGCCACGCGCTCGGCGGCCCAAATCTCCAGGTCGGGATCGGGCTTGGCTTCGAGCGCCAGCGTCACCGATCCGTTGCGAAGCTGTATCTGGAGATCGGCCACTCGTTGCTCGTGGCTGCGGTCCAGACTGTCGGCGATGCGCAACAGCGGAACCAGGAGGGTGATGGCGCGGCGCGACTCCGGGTCGATGGTCTGAAAGGGGGAATGCCTGGGGGTGGGCATAGCTTTTCTATGATAGCGGCACAGCAGGGCGACCATCTGGCGCTCGGCGTCGGTGAAGCCGGGAAGGTCGGAATTCACCACCAAGTAGTAGGAGTGCTTGTGGTGGCTGGTGTCGCTGACGAAATGCCCGACATCGTGCAAATAAGCGGCCGCTTCCAGAAGCTTGCCCAACGCCGGCGGGAGCCGGTGGAGCGGTTGGAGGGACTCGAACAGCCGATGCGCTAGTTCCGCCACTTTGCGGGCGTGCGCGAGTTGGACCCCGTAACGCCGCGCCATCTGCTCCACCGCGTGCCGCTGATCGCGATTGAGCATGCTGAGCTCGCGCCCCACGCCGCGGGCGGCCAGGTCGGCAATGATGCCGTCCCGCACGCCGGCCGCGGAATAATGCATGGCGGGCTGCTGGAACAGCTCCAACAATCGCAAGAATACCGCCGTACCGGCCACGATCAACTCGGCGCGATTGGGACCAATCCCTTGAATTTTGCGGCGCGTGCCGAGATCCATGGTCACCACCTCGCGATAAAACTTTCGAATCTGCGCGGCCGAAGCTTTCAGCCGGTCGGCGTCCTCGCGGCGCGCGCGCGGCACGCGGTTCACCGCGCAAACGATGGCCGCCGCGGTGGCCGAAGTCGAGATGGCGCGGTCGAACGGGCCGGTGCCGATCTTGCGCACCGGGGCGGCCAGCTTTTCATCGATGTATTCGGTCATGCGGCGCAGATCGATCGGCGCCGGCGGATCGGTCCTGAGGAACACCTCGCTGAGCCGGACAGCGCCCAGGGGCTTGGAGAACGCGTCCACCAGCACGGCGTGCTCGGAGAGGATCACTTCAGCGCTGCCGCCCCCCACGTCGGCCATCAAAACGCGCTTGCCGGCCTGCGGCCAGCGCGCCAGCACACCCAGGTGAATCAGCCGGGCTTCTTCCTGCCCCGAGATGATCTCCACCGGCGTCCCCAGAGCGCGCGCGGCGCGCTCCAGAAACTCCTCCTGGTTGCTTGCATCGCGGACAGCGCTGGTGGCCACGGCACGCACTCCGATGACGTCCAGCTTCTGATAAATTTGCGCCATCCGCTCCAGGTTGGCGCATACGAACGCGATGGCGTCGGCCGTGATGCGTCCGTCGCGGAAGACGCCCGCGCCCAGGCGCGTCACCTGCCGTTCGGCGGCCAGGATCTTGGTGGCGATCCCGGGGCCGGTTTCGGCGGCCTGCATGCGTATGGAATTGCTGCCAATGTCGACGGCGGCGTAACGCGGCATACCTCATAGTAGCGTGGCCGTTTTCAATTTCCGTGAAAAATCACGGCGCAACTTATGGGAACAACACGTCGAGACTAATGGCTTTCAAACAGGCGAAGCCAGAACCGTTTGTGACGCACGATGGACTTCCGTTCGGCTCGTGGGTGGGGACAATGTTGGTAGGCGGAGCTCCGCCGAGTTTGAACGAACTGTAGTCGTAAGACTCCGGATACAGGTGACTCGACTGCGTGGCGACCACGATATATCCGTTCGTGAGCTGCTCGGGCGAAGCATAGAAACCGACAATCGGGACTGCGAATCGGCACGGCCCGTTGCCGCCGCCGGTGCCGGTCTCGGTGGGAAATGCCCACTGGCAGGTGACCGGGTGGCCGGAGCCTGGATCGAGTATGGCGACGTTGAAAGTGGCTCCGCTGCGCGTCACTTGAAACTTGTATTGATAAGTGCCGCTCGTGTTCGCGGCAACATTTCTAATGCTCGTTGTCGTAAACGAACCATGCACCTGGTGGCCGAGCACGTCCCAGCAACCATAGTCGAGATTGCAATTGTTGAAAGTAGAGTAGTAGAAAGCAAACGCATTCGCCGGCGTGTCTCCCACATCGGAGTCCGCCACTGTGCGATAAAACCCATACTCCATGCCGCCGTCACTGCACTCACGATCGGTGAAATATACAGTTTCGAGAAAGTAGTGCGTGTAAGGCGGATCCGGCTTTGACGCCGGATTGGCTTCGCCGCCGAATTCGCCATTGAAAACGAATCCGATGGGACTTGTGGCGCCCACCGGACCGATTTGCGAGGTCTCCAAATATTCCCCCGTTGCCGCCAGCGGCTCCGTTCCGTCGGCAGGCGGCCAAATGTCGGGACCATTCGGTGCGGGAAATCGAAACCAGCCAAACGTCGCGTGATCGTACGGGGCGCCGTTCACCGCCTGGAGAGTGCATTGCGTGCGGAGGGTGCCCGGTGGAGGGCTTTCGCCGACGTTCACGTAGTAGAGCAGCCACGGCAACCCGGTGTAATCCTGCCCATCGTAGGTCCAAAAGCGGTTGAACAGGTAACGAGCGTGCCGCGTGGTATTGGGAACCAGCGCGGGCACGGGCGTCTGTCCCCACAGGGCGGGCGCGGTCAGCACGGCCAAGAACAGTCGGTGCATAGGGAAATGGCTGCCCACCCGTAATCGTCTCACGATCGGAAACACGGAAATATTACAATCGCGCTGCAACGGAATTCATCGAATCGTTATAATTGAAGCTTCGCCCCTATGGCCTCCCTCGTCCCCAATCGTCACCGCGGCAAGCTGATCGTGGTGGAGGGGATCGACGGCTCCGGCAAGTCCACCCAGCTTGCACTGCTAAGCCAATGGCTGCGCTCGCAGTGCATCGCGGTGGCATTCAGCGAGTGGAACTCCTCGCCGCTGGTGAGGGAGACCACCAAGCGCGGCAAGAAGAAAAATATGTTCACGCCGGTGACGTTCAGCCTGATCCACGCCACCGACTTTGCCGACCGGCTGGAGCGCTACATCGTGCCGCTGGTGAAATCGGGCGCGGTGGTTTGCGCCGACCGTTACGCCTACACCGCTTTCGCTCGCGACGTGGTGCGCGGCGTCAGCCGGCGCTGGGTGCGCAACCTGTATCGCTTCGCGCTGCGCCCCAACCTGGCGTTCTACTTCCGGGTGCCGCTCGAAGTGGCGATCGGCCGTATTTTGGGCGGCCGCAACGCCATCAAGTTCTACGAAGCCGGCATGGACCTGGGGCTCAGCCGCAACGTGGAGGAAAGCTTCCGCATTTTTCAGGGCCGCATCCTGGACGAATATGAAGCCATGATCCAGGAAGTGGGCTTTCACGTGATCGACGCCACCGGCTCGATCGAGGAACAGCAACAACAGATGCGTGACATCGTGATGCGGGAACTCGGCGCGAGCCTGCATAACGGCATCATGCGCGCCGCGCGCCAAGCCAGTATCGAGCACAGCGTGACCCTGGTGCTCCAGCCAGGTTCGCAACCGTGCCACCTGTGTGGACCGGCCTACCGAGTC
>JASIGB010000361.1:0-3734 GCA_030045355.1 Bryobacteraceae bacterium | reverse complement strand
CGGTCCCGGAACGTGATCGGAGTCGCCGTCCCCCAGCGCTGGTCCGTTTGCAGGCGCGTGGAGAAATAATACACGTCCGATTTGAATGGGGATTTGAACGCTTTGTCCCAATTCATGATGTACGTCAGGATGGGCAGCGTGTTCGTGTTCAGCGTGTACAGCCCGGGGCCGAAGACGTCGGCGATGCGGCCCTCGTTGACGAACACCGCCATCTGGGACTCGCGAACGGTGAGCTTGCCGCCGTTCTGAATCTCCATGTCTTCCATGGGATAGCGGTAGGCCAGGATGCCCTGCTCCGGCTCGGTCCACTGGATGACATCGATGAATTGCTTGGATAGGAAACTCATAGGCCGTTAACCGAGTATACGGCAGAATTAGCGATTTCGTTCCGTTCTTAGGCAGGGATCAGGGGCTGGGGATCAGGGATCAGGCACTTACATCATGGCTTGGGGCTAGGGGGAAGACCCGACAGCTCTTCGAGGCGCTGGCGGGCATAGGGATCGTTGGGGTTCGCGGCGAGGATCTGGCGCAGGTTCGCGATCGCTTCGTCGACTCGCCCGGTTTTGGCCAGGGCGGCGGCGAGATTGAAGCGGGCGCTCGAATAGTCGGGGCGTAATTTAAGCGCCATCTGGTATTGCGGGATGGCCTCGGCGTAACGGCTCAATGTCGCGAGTCCCAGCCCCAGCATGTTATGAACTTCCGGCCGGCCCGGTTCCAGCCGCGCTGCGGCGCGCAATTCCGTCACCGCCGCCTGCGGGTCCAGCCGCGAGAGTAGAATGGCGCCCAGATTCATGTGCGCTGTAGCGTCGCTGGGATTCTTCTCGATGCGGTGCCGCATCAGGGCCTCCTGTAGCTCGCGGCGATGATCACCGGGCGCGCGCGGCAAAATCTCGAGCCATAAGTGGCCCATCTCATCCGTCGCCCGGTTGCCCCCCTCGACGCGCTTGGGCGGATGGTTGGGATTGCGAGCATTCGCGGCGGAGTTGTCGTAGTGATAGCGCATGTGGATCACGGAATCCTTCGGCAAGAACACCGGCTCGCGGTAATAATAGACGGCTTGCCAATTCGCGTCCCAGGCGGGAATGCGGATCAGCCATTTCTTCTCGCCGCCGGGCAGCGTCGCGTAGGCCTCGAGCAAATGCCCGAGATAATGCGCGTGCGGGTAGACGGCCAGGATGTCGGCGTCGAGAGGAATCTGGAAATCGTCGGCGATGGTGAAGTCGCGCGCGCCCGCGGGAATGTCGAGATCCTGGTCATCCTGAAGCTGGACCAGCAGCGGGAACTTGGTGCGCGGCCGGTCCGTGAAGTATAGCCCGATCGACGGCCGCACCTGCTCCGGCTTGCCGGAGGGTTGCAAATGTAGGTTGAGCACCAGTTCGTTGCCGGGGTCGAGATGCCAGGCGAATCCATCCGGCTCTACGTGCGGCGGCGAGCCCGGCTTCCAGAATAGAAAATTGCCGTCCGGATCGAATGGGCTGCGGCCGATCACCAGATCCATACCCGGAAAACCTTTGCCGGGTGCGATTTCGTGAAGGTGCGCGGATCCGTCGCGGTCCACCAGCAGGTTGGCATGATGGACCACGCGCGGGATGCCGGGCCGGATCTCGATGCCTCGGACCCAGCGGCGCATAGGGAGGTCGGGCGTGAAGATCACGTTCCAATAGAGGTCGGGACCGGACGCGGGCAACGCGACTGCGCTCTTTGCGTCCAGCACCAGGTCCGGCTGCCCGAGTTGCCAATCGCTTGGGAACTTGGGCGGCGGCGGAATTGCCGCGGCGTCACCTTCCGGCGCTCCGGCCTGCACCCATTCCCCGATGGTCTGGATCTGCGCGGGGCTCAGGCGGCGATCATCGGCAAAATCGCCGTAGCCCGATTCCGGCAGCCAGGGCGGCATATAGCCCGAGTGGATCGCGGCGGCGATTTGCGGCGCGCGCTTCTTCACGTCTTGATACTTGAGCAAGGGGAACGGGGCCGCGTCGCCGGGGTGGTGGCAGGGCGCGCATTTTTCATAAATAATCGGCGCGATGTCGTGGGCGAACGCAGACGGGCCCGCCGAGCGAAGTAAAGGCGAAAATGTTAGTGCCAGTGCGATCGGAACGCTTCGAAGGGCCACCAGACTATTGTAGGGATTCATGCTGCCGCGCGTCGCTTTGGATTTGTCAACGCCTATTGAATCCCGCCGATTCTGGCTTATCATAGGGGAAATGCCCGCCGCCGAAGAACTGCAAGAGGACATTGAAAAGGCCAAAGAGCCTTTCGACAAGTTGGTCGCCGCGACCATGGCGATCCTGGCCGCGGTCCTGGCTGTCGTCTCTGTCATGGGGCACATCATGACCACGGAAGAGCTTCTCGCGCAGCAGCGCGCCTCCGACCAATGGAACTACTATCAGGCCAAGTCCATCCGCCGATACCAGTCCGAGGTAGCGCGCGATCTGTTTACGGGAATGAAGCTGTCGGATCAGAGCAAGCAATACCAAAAGAATTCCGAGAAGTACCGCAGGGACGACGATGACATTCAGAAGGAGGCGCAGGGCCTGGAGCGGGAGAGCCATCTGCGCGGCCGGCAGGCCCTCGGATTCCACTTCGGCGAGGTGTTTCTCGAGTTTTCGATTGTGTTGGCTTCGCTCGCTATCCTCACCAAGCGCCGGCTGCTGTGGTATGCGTCCATGGTGTTCGGGGCGATCGGCGCGGTGGTGGCCGCCGTGATCTTCCGGTTCCCAGTGATTTTAGAACGCGTGCAGGGTTAGGATCAGTCCCGGCTCCGAATTAGAATAGGCTTGGATGATTGAGAATATTACGCCGGGCGTCTCCGCCCACGACGCCAGGGTGGTGCTCTTTGACTTCGATGGCACGTTGTCACTGATCCGCTCGGGCTGGATGAATGTGATGGTTCCCATGATGGTCGAGATCCTCGTCGATCTCAAGAGCGGTGAATCGGAAGAGCAATTGCGGGCGCTGGTGGAGGATTACGTCTGGCGGCTCACCGGCAAAGAAACCATCTATCAGATGATGGCCTTCGCCGATGCGATCCGGGCGCGCGGCGGCCAGGCGCTCGATCCATTAGTATATAAAAAGAAATATCTCGATCTTTTATGGCAAAAGATCGAAATCCGGGTGGAGGGTTTGCGAAGGGGACAAACCAACCCGGAGGCGTTCCTCGTCCCGGGCTCCCGCGAATTGCTGGAACGTTTGCGGGAAAAGGGGTTGAGAATGTATCTGGCAAGCGGCACCGACGAGATTTACATGAAGGAAGAGGCGCGCCTGCTCGGCGTGTCCCAGTATTTCGATGGCGGCGTCTACGGCGCTTTGGACGACTACAAGAGCTTTTCGAAAGCCATCCTGATTCAGCGCATTCTTTCCACTACCGGGTTCCGGGGAGATCAGTTCCTGGTCTTCGGTGACGGCTACGTGGAAATTGAAGAGGTGAAGAACGTGGGGGGCGTGGCCGTGGGAGTGGCGAGCGAGGAGCCCGCCTGCCGCCGCGTGGACGAGTGGAAACGCCAGCGCCTGATTGGCGTCGGCGCGGACTATATTATTCCCAATTATCTGTGCCGTGAAGAGCTGTTCTCTTCGCTCTTTCCGTCCTGATGCCTCTCAATATCGCCGAGGTCCTGGGGGCCTTTTCCGGATATTCGGCGCTCGTGGTGGGCGACATCTGCCTGGATCGCTGGTGCACCTACGATCCGGCCACCGCTGAACTCTCGCGCGAGACCGGGATTCCCAGGATCGGCGTG
>JASIGB010000360.1:0-4060 GCA_030045355.1 Bryobacteraceae bacterium | reverse complement strand
CCCGAGGTCCTGTTCGTGTTTGGCCACGAAATGGGGCACTACGTCCTGGGGCATGTTCGGAATTCGCTGATCGGTCTGGCAGTACTGTTGCTGGCTTTTCTGTTTGTGGGATCGTGGATCATCCAATGGGCGATCAGGCGTTACGGCGTCCGCTGGCGGATTCTGGCCATTGGCGACTGGGGGTCTTTGCCCCTGCTGCTTTTGACCGCTGCGGTCTTCAGCTTCGCGAGTGAGCCCGTGGTGAACACGTACAGCCGCTGGCAGGAACACCAGGCCGACATTTACGGCCTCGAGATCACGCACGGCCTGGTTCCCGACTCTTCGGCAGCGGCCGCGCGGTCATTTCAAGTAATGGGTGAGATTGGGCTCGATGAGCCGAACCCAAACCATTTCATCGAGTTTTGGTTGTTTTCTCATCCATCCACTGCGGATCGCTTGGAGTTTGCGGAAACCTACGATCCGTGGCAAAAGGGCACTCCGAAGTACGTCAAATGATTGTGACGCGGCTACTCGCCCTCCTCATCGCCTGCGCCGCTCTCGTCTCCAGCCAGCAGACCCCGGCCGTCGAGGAGATTCGTGTCGACGCGCAATCGCCCGCGCGGCCGTTCCCGCACTTTTGGGAGCAGATGTTCGGATCGGGCCGGGCGATTCTCTCGTTACGCGATAGTTACCGGCGCGATCTGCGCCTCATGAAATCCGCCACGGACATCCGGTATGTTCGCTTCCACGCCATCTTCGACGACGAAGTAGGCGTGTACAACCAGGACGCGCAGGGGCAGTCGGTCGACAACTGGTCCTACGTCGACCAAATCTATGATGGGCTCCTCGACAATGGCGTCCGGCCGTTCGTGGAGATGAGCTTCATGCCCAAGGCGCTGGTGGCGTCGGATAAGCCACATGCGTTCTGGTACCGGCCGCTGCCTTCGCCGCCCAAAGACTACTCGAAATGGGAGGACCTGGTCTACCGCTTCGCCAGACACCTGGTGGACCGCTATGGCGCCGACGAAGTGTCGCAATGGTATTTCGAAGTTTGGAACGAGCCGAATATCGACTTTTGGACCGGCGAGCCCAAACAGGCCACCTATTTCGATCTATACGATCACGCCGCGCGGGCGGTGAAGCACGCGGATGGGCGGCTACGCGTGGGTGGTCCGGCGACGGCGCAGGCGGCCTGGATTCCGGCCATGATCCAGCACGCTCTCGATAAGGGGGTGCCGCTCGATTTCGTCTCCACCCATGTTTACGGAAATGATCTATCGAAGGACGTTTTCGGCACCGATGAAAATATTAGCCGGGAACTGATGGTGAGCCGCGCGGTGAAGAAAGTTTATGACCAGGTGAAAGCATCGCCGCGCCCCGATCTGCCGATCATCTGGAGCGAGTATAATGCCAGCTACAAGAACGAAATCGATGTGACGGATTCGCCGTTCATGGGGCCATGGCTGGCGAATAATATTCGATTGTGCGACGGGATGACGACCATGATGTCGTACTGGACATTTTCGGACGTGTTTGAAGAACAAGGCGTGATCAAAACGCCGTTTTATGGCGGGTATGGGTTGATCGCCGAAGACGACGTTCCCAAGGCCGCGTTCAACGCGTTCGCGATGCTGCACCGGCTGGGCCGCGAGCGCCTGCAGCCCGATTTGCAGAATGCACTGGTCACGCGCCGCGGCGACGGAACGTTCGCGGTCGCGGTTTGGAACTACGCGCCACCGGGCGTCTCGGGACCAGCGCGGCAGTTCCATGTCACCGTGCGGGGCCTGGAGGGCACGGCGCACTATCGCATCGAAATCGTGGATCGCGAGCATGGCTCGGCGCTCACCGAATGGATCGCGATGGGCCGGCCCGTCAGTCCCACCCGCGATCAGTACGAACGGTTACAACGGGCTGCGATAGTAACCCAGGTACTTTATGGTACGTCCAGTTTCTTGCTTCCAGCACAAGGTTTGGCTTTAGTAGAAGTGTCGCCCCGTTGAAACGTATGCTGCGCCGCGCCACGTCGATTGCGTTTCCTGCGCTCCTGATCGCCCTTCCGATGCTGCCAGCCCCGCCCGAGCAGCCGGTTCCGGTTCCCGACCTGGATCGCGTAGCGCCGGTGTCGCTGGCTGACCGCGCGTTCGTGGAGGACCTGGAACACCGCGCCTTCGAATATTTCTGGGAGCAGGCGGATCACGGCACGGGTTTGGTGCTGGACCGCGCGAGGGTGGATGGCGGGCGCGCCAAAGGGCCCAGCCGCGATATCGCAAGCATCGCCGCCACCGGCTTTGGCCTCACCGCGATCTGCATTGGCGCCGATCGCGGCTGGATCACCAAGAAAGACGCGGCCGAGCGCGTCCGCACCACTTTGCGCTTCTTCGCCGATCGCGCCAACCAGGAGCACGGCTGGTTCTACCATTGGATGGACGTGTCCACCGGAGACCGCCGCTGGGACAGTGAGGCCTCCTCCATCGATACGGCTCTGCTCCTGGCCGGTATCCTGACGGCCAAAGAATATTTCGCGGACGATCCCGAAATTCCTAAGCTCGCCGATGAGATTTATGATCGCGTCGATTTTCAGTGGATGCTGGCCGGCGATCCGCTGCTGCTGTCGCACGGCTGGCTCAAAGGCAAAGGTTTTATCAAGAACCGCTGGGACACGTATTCCGAGCTCGGCATGTTGTACGTGTTGGGCATCGGGTCGCCTACGCACGCCATTTCTCCCGATTCCTGGTATGCGTGGCAGCGCCCGTTCTATCAATACGGCCATTACGATTTCGTCAGCGGCGGTCCGCTCTTCACGCACCAGTATTCGCAGGCCTGGATTGATTTCCGCAACCGGCGCGATCGCGGTTTCATCGACTTTTTTCTGAACTCGGTGAACGCCACGCGCTCCAACGAGCAATATTGCTTTAATTTGAACCTGCCGAACACCTTCGGCAACAATATCTGGGGTATTACGGCGTCGGACGGACCCAAAGGCTATCGCATCTATGGCGAGATCAAGGCCTTCGATCCCGTGGATGGGACTGTAGCGCCGGCGGCGGCCGGCGGATCGCTGATGTTCACGCCCGACATTTCCATTCCGGCGCTGAAGGCCATTCAGCAGCGTTACGGATCGCGCGTCTTCGGCCGCTACGGCTTCGTGGACGGCTATAATCCGACGTTGAATTGGTTCGACACCGACGTGGTGGGCATCGACACCGGCATCACCATGCTGAGCGCGGAAAATCTGCTGACCGGCGACGTCTGGCGCTGGTTCATGGCGAACGAAGAACCCACGCACGCGCTCGACCTGATCGGCTTCAGCGAGCCTCCAGGGAAAAACCTGCCGGTGAAAGAGGTCAGGAAGCTGCCGTTGAAGAAGCGCCTGAAGCGGTCGCCGGCGAAATCAACGCCGCCTACGCCGCCTCGGGTACAGGCGTAACGTCCACCAGCGCGGGCATGCGCTCCTCGAGCAGGAACTCGGTGGATTGCACCAGTGGGTCGTGGTGGAAGCGCTCCTGCATGCGGTTGCCGAGCAGCGCATTGTCGATCGCCAGCAGCGCCATGCCCTGGTGATGCGCCATGAAGCAGTGCACCACTTCCGGCTCGCCCGCGCCGCCGGTAAGATCGCCGCCCCTAAAGTCAATCGACTCGAAGAACCCGTGCCTCCCGCACCAGCCCCTGGCTGCCATGGCGCGCAGATTGGCGATGGCGCGCGCGGGTTCCAGCATCACGGCCAGTATCGTGGCATACGGCGCGATCACCAGGCGCCGCGCGTCTTCGCCGCTTGCGGCCAGCGGCGGCACTCCGAAGGCGCGGTATTGATAGCGGCCCTGCGGGTCGCGATCGGCGTAGGCCGCTTCAGAGATCCCCCACGGCACTCCTCGCTCGGCGCCATAAGCGGCGTGAATGCGCACCGCGGCGCGCAGCGCGCGGTCGAGCAGCGTTCCGGCGTACGAGCGCAGGTGAAGCTGGGGCATCAGGTATTCGAACATGGTGCCGCTCCAGGCCAGCAGGGTCACCTGATCGCGATAGGCGGTCATCTTGCGGCCGAGTTTCAGCCAGGTCTCGCGCGGGATGTCGCCCTTGGCGATGG
>JASIGB010000037.1:0-4449 GCA_030045355.1 Bryobacteraceae bacterium | reverse complement strand
TAAATGGACCCCCGCCACCGAAGCCGCGAACTTCGAGTTCACTCCGATCCTGAAGCCTCTGGAACCTTTTCGCGATCGGCTCACGATCGTCACCGGTCTGGCCAACAAAGCCGCCGAATCCCAAGGCGACGGCGGCGGCGACCACGCCCGCAGCGCGCCGTCTTATTTAAGCGGCATCCATCCGCTGCGCACCGAAGGCGAAGACGTTCGCGCCGGCACCACCATCGATCAAATCGCCGCGCAAAAAATCAGCCAGGACACGCCGCTCCCTTCGCTCGAACTGGGCATCGAAGACACCGGACTGGTGGGCGTATGCGACGTCGGCTATAGCTGCGCCTACATGAACTCCATCGCCTGGCGCACACCCACGCAGCCGCTGCCCATGGAGATCAATCCGCGCGTCGTCTTCGAGCGCCTGTTCGGCGACGGCAGCAATGCCCAAGAACGCCTGGCGCGCAAGCAGGAGGACCGCAGCATCCTCGATTCCATCACCGGCGAAGTTTCGCACCTGGAAACCGGACTCGGCCAGGGCGACCGCACGCGCATCAGCGATTATCTGGATAATGTCCGCGAAATCGAACGCCGCATCCAGCTGGCCGAAAAGCGCGCCAGCCTCAACGTGAACGTGCCCGAAACGCCCATCGGCGTGCCTGAATCGTTCGAGGAACACGCCAAGCTCATGTATGAGCTCCAGGTGCTCGCCTACCAGGCCGAAATTACGCGCGTCTCCACGTTCATGATCGCCCGCGACCTGAGCCAGCGCACCTTCCCGCAAATCGGCGTGCCCGAGCCGCACCACTCGGTCTCGCACCACGGCAACAACCCGGTGATGATCGCGAAACTCGAAAAGATCAACATTTATCACGCGACGCTGCTGGCTTATTTCCTCGATCGTCTGCGCTCCACGCCCGATGGCGACGGCAACCTGCTTGACCACTCCATCATTCTGTACGGCAGCTCGATGTCGAATCCGAACGAACACAACCATTTCCCGCTGCCTCTGCTGGTCTTGGGCGGCGGCTGCGGCAAAATGCAGGGCAACCGGCATCTGAAGTTCCCCGAGCGCACGCCGATGTCGAACCTGTTGCTCGGCTTGATCGAGAAAGTGGGCGTCGAGCGTCCCTTGCTCGGCGACTCCACCGGCATGCTCACAATCTGATCCGCTGTTCATAACTCGCAATGGCGTTCACACTCGTGTGAACGCTTATACTAATTACCGATGTCCCCCGACGCCACGCTTGCGCGCGAACCGTCTTATTCCATCGCCCCTCCCGAGTCCGATCTCACTGTCGACGAACTCCTCCGCCGCGCCGAAGCCCTGCGTCCTCTGTTGCGCGAGCGCCAAGCCGAATGCGAAGCTTTGGGCGAACTTCCCCGCGACACCAACGATCGCTTCCTCGCCGCGGGCTTCTACCGCATCCTTCAGCCACGGCTCTACGGCGGCTACGAATTCACGCTCCCCGATTTCATCCGCGTGATGATGGCCGTCGCGCGCGGCTGCTCCGATAGCGCCTGGGTCCTCGCGCTCACCAGCGGCCATACCGTGCTCGCCGCGCAGCTTGCCGAATCCGCCCAGCGCGACGTCTTCGGACCCTCCGGCGATTTCCGCGCGCCCGGCGTGGGCATCCCTGGCGGCACCGGCATCGCAGAAAACGGTGGCCTTCGCGTAAACGGCGCCTGGGATTACGCCTCCGGCTGCGACCTCGCCACGCACTTCTTCGGCTCCGCCATGGTCCGCGACCCACAGACCAATGCCTCGCTCGGCAACGCCTGGATCCTCTTTGATCGCGATCACTTCCGAATCGTCAATAACTGGAACGTGATCGGCATGCAGGGCACCGGGTCCCGCCGGGTGGTCATTGAAAACGCCTTTGTCCCTGCTGATCGCGCGCTCTGGTTCATCGATAGCTCGGGCCGCCCGGTGCGCGATCAGCCCGGCCACGCGCTCCATCCCAACCCCATGTACCACGGCTGGATCGCGCCGCTGCTGATCTCCGAAGTCGCGGCCGTGTGCGTGGGCGCCGCGCGGGGCGCGCTCGATATTTACGAGGAAATTCTCAAAAATAAGAATACCAATTTCGCGCCTTTTCATCCGCGTTCGCAGGAACACGAGTTCCAGCAGTACTTCGGCGAGGCGCAGGCGCTCATCGATACCGCCGAGGCCGCTGTCCTCAAGATGACCGCCGATTACATGGACCTCACGCGCCGCCATGTCGCAACCGCCGAATCTCTCGACGACGAAACCGAGAAGCGTCTCATCCTGATCGAACAGCAGATCATCCGGCTGGCCTGGGAAGCCGTCGAGCTGATGTTCCGCACCAGCGGCACCTCGGCCGCCTCGAAGTCTTCCCCGCTCGGCCGCGCCCTCCGCAATCTCGCTGTCATCCGCACCCACGTCACACTCCAGCACGACCACACCGCCGTCAACGCCGGCCGCCTGCACTTCGGCTTCCCGCCCCTAAGCCGGTTTTAGAGCGCAATCGCCGGCCGCTATTGTCGAGATGCGTCAGAGGCGCAGGAATCCAATCGGATTTTTCCCCTCCGCAATGTCCGAGACCGCCCACACCAGCAGCAAATCCTCTGTGCCCGCGCCTATCTCCAGATCCTGCGAAACGATGATCCACGCCCGCGCTCGAAGGGGCTTCAACAAATCGCGCAAACTGTCCGGGCGCGGCACCCCGGAATCGGAAGCGCCGACTATGCCGCCTGCCAGCGCTTCGCGAATATCGATGGCGGGCTCCTTGCGGCGAAGTCCAAGAACGATTCTCTGATTGAAGTCGGCATCCGCTTGAAAGCGGGGTTATTCGGTTCGTTTGCGTGGTCTGCAGCTTACCTCCGTTGCGGACGCGCAGACGGCACCTCGGAGTCCCGAGATTCCAAAGGTTCACGGGGCACGCCGTGACCGAAGGATTTTGGATTGGAGCCGGCCCTGGAGGTCGTCCATCTGTGCGCCGTCAAATCCGCATTATTTTCTCGGCCAACAGTGGCGGAGCCAGCTCGTGGAGCGTGTCATTGAGGTGGAGCCGTGCATTGAGTGAGACACGTGTAACAGACGAACAGAGAGACGCAGCGGCGGGGACCGCGCCCTTACGGTCCGGCGAAGCCCCCGCGCGAATCGTATCGACGTCCTACGGCAGAGTCACGCTACCCGAGGACAGGAAGACCTGGCCGATGTTGCGATAGCTCGTGAGATCCTTGGGGCTCCCGGCGTAACCCATATCATAGCCGTCGAAAATCAGGCTGACGCCGTTGCCCGCGGAATTCACAATCGCGTTGGGATTGTAAACGCGGCCGAAATACCAGGGATACGAGTATCCATTAGCAGACTGGTCGGCCCCGGCGATCGGAGGGGTCGCCGGTATGGTCAGCGAGGCGCCCGTGGCTTGATCGGTGAATGTAGCCTGCGGGCGGGACACGATGGGGTTGTTGATCCCGTTGTAGACGGTCCAGTTGGTCAGGTTGCTGGATTCGGCATAGGCGATGGCGTGGAAGGAATCGGAATCGCCGTCGATGCAGTTGCCGGCGCCGAAGAACAGGCCCCAATTGCCGTTCGGCAGTGGGATCAGCGAGCCGTTGGGCGAAACATAGCGAATGCCCACGTAGGAAACCGTGGTGGGATCGTTGAGTCCGGTGACCGCTCCTAGGTCGGTGAAGTTGACTCCGTTCGTTGTAGTCGCCAGGCGGACCGTCGCGATGTCGTGATTGGCGCTCAACGAGTAGGGGTAGTAAGGCGGCACCACGGGCGGAGCGTCACACTGCTCAGAAACCGGGAAGCTGTAATCGCCCTCGATCTGCTTTTCAATGTACAGGACCTTCACCGGGTAGGTGCCGGGCACAACGGCCAGGATTCCGTCCGGGTCGATGAGACCGGTGGTGCGGGTGGGAGTAACGGTGGAGATCGGGCTCGTGGTCGTGGTGGATGAACTGTTGCCAAAGAAGTTTACTTCATCGAAACGCCAGTTGCCCGAATTGTTGTTGTAGACCGTCGCCTGGCCGTTGGTCAGCGAAGCTCCGGTGTAGGTGGGTGCGCCCGCGCCGGTGTAGGTCGGATCGTAAGCGCTAACCAGGCGGACGCCAAAGTTGGCGTTGTTATCGACGCCGGAGATGTCGAGGGCGTCAAAATCGATCGTGATCTGATCGACGAAGCCGCCGCCATCGGGAGTGACCTGGAGAGGACCGACGTTGGTCCATCCGTTGGTGTTGGCGATATTGGTGTTGTACTGCACCTGCAGATCGCGGACGCCCTGCCCGGTCACGTACCAATCGAACTGAAACACCACGTGGTACCAGCCCGTGGTGGGTACGTCGAACTCGGCGCCCTGGCTGTATTCGGGAGCGGCGGTATTCCAGCCGTTGCCTTCGCCATTGGGTCCAGCGGAGTTGCTGAGCCCGCGGACACGCCAAGAGTTGGAGGTGAAGTCGCTGTTGGGATCGCTACTTCCTTCGGTG
>JASIGB010000359.1:0-4112 GCA_030045355.1 Bryobacteraceae bacterium | reverse complement strand
TGCCGCCCGGCGTCAAGCTGGTTCCGTTCTACGATCAATCGTTTGTGATTGACGGCACGATCCACACGGTGGAGAAAAATCTCTCGGAAGGCTTCGTGCTCGTCGCCGTGATTCTCTTGTTGTTCCTTGGCAATTTCCGCGCGGCGCTGATTACGGCGGCGATCATTCCGTTTTCGATGCTCATCAGTTTCCTGGGCATGCGTTTATTCGGCATCAGCGCAAACCTGATGAGCCTGGGCGCTATAGACTTCGGCATGATCGTCGACGGCGCCGTGGTGATGATGGAAAATTCCGTACACCGGTTGGAAAAGCGGCGCGGCATGGAATCGCCGCTCGAATCTGTCCGGCAGGCCGCTCACGAAGTGGCGCGGCCCATGACGTTCGCAGTCGTAATCATCATTGCCGTCTACCTTCCAATCCTGTTCCTGCAAGGTATGGAAGGACGCATGTTCCGGCCCATGGCCATCACGGTGTGCGCGGCGCTGCTCGGTTCGCTGGTGCTGGCGCTCACGATGATTCCGCTACTCACAGCTTTCGCGTTTCGCCGCGGGGTGAGCAATGCGGGCCCGTCCAAGAAATCCTGGATGGAGGCGCTTGGCGGAGTCTACGCGCGCGTGCTCGAAGTCGCCATCCGGTTGCGTTGGATGACTGTGGGAGTCTCCGTGATCGTCCTGGGCATTGCGGTTGGGTCGCTCTACTTCATCGGAACCGAGTTCATGCCCAAGCTCGACGAGGGCTCCATCCTGGTGGAAACGCGAAAACTGCCGGGAGTTTCGCTGACCGAATCGATCGAAATCAGCAAGCGCATCGAACAACGGCTGCGAAAGTTCCCAGAGATTGCCGATGTCGTGATCAAGATTGGAAGGCCGGATTTCGCTACCGAAGCCATGGGCATCAACGAAGGCGATACGTACTTACTTCTTCGCCCCATGGACACATGGACGCGCTTCCACAGTAAAGAAGAGCTCATCTCAGCGGTCTCGAAGGAGCTGGATAAAGAACCCGGAATCGTTTACGACTTCACGCAGCCCATGGCGATGCGCATCGACGAAACGATTTCCGGTGTCAAGGCCGATCTTGCCATCAAGGTATTTGGTGACGATTTCGCGACGCTCGATGCGATCGGGCAAAAAGTCCTGCGCGAAGTCTCCAGCGTCCGTGGCGCGGCCGAGCCACAGATGGAAGTCACCTCGGGCGTCGCCGAATTAACCGTTCAAGTGGACCGCTCGGCGCTAGCGCGTTACGGCATGGACGTCTCCGACGTGGAACAGGCGGTCGCGAGCGGAGGCTCCGGCGACATCATCTCCGAAGTGCTCGACGGTCAAAAGCGCTACACGGTCGCGCTGCGGGTTCCTGAACGTTACCGAACCGACCCGGATGCGATGCGCAAGATCCCCTTGCGCGCTCCAGGCGGCGAGCAGGTCATGTTGGAGCAAGTAGCGCACGTGGACGTGCGGCGGGGGCCGGAACTCATCAATCGCGAAGATGGACAGCGGCGCATCGTCGTCATGTCGAACGTTCGAGGCCGCGACCTGGGAAGCTTCGTCGCCGAAGTCCGGTCGAAGATCGATCGCAACGTGGCGCTTCCCACCGGCTACTTTATCGAATATAGCGGCCAATTCGAGAATCAGGAGCGGGCAACCAGACGCCTATTGTTGATTGTGCCGTTGGCGATCGCGCTGATCTTCGTGCTGCTTTACCTGACGTTCACGTCGGCAAAGCTGGCACTACTGGTTGTGGCTAACGTGCCTTTCGCGCTGGTGGGCGGGATCGCGGCGCTCTGGGTCCGCGGCATGAACCTCAACCTCTCGGCTTCGATCGGGTTCATTGCCCTGTTTGGTGTCGCGATGTTAAACGGTGTAGTACTGGTCAGTTCCATTCGGCAACTGCATCAAAGCGGCATGGCGTTTCACCATGCGGTGATCTCCGGCGCGCGCCGCCGTCTTCGCCCGGTGCTGATGACCGCGTTCGTGGCCAGCTTCGGATTTATACCCATGGCGCTGGCCACGTCGACCGGCGCCGAAGTCCAAAGACCGCTCGCCAGCGTCGTCATCGGGGGACTGTTCAGTTCTACGATGCTCACTCTATTCCTGTTGCCGGTCCTTTATTGGTGGGTCGGGGAGGCGAAGGACGCGGATGGCACGCACGCTACTGCCGACGAGGAAAAACTGGCCCCGGCGGACGCATAGTCAGGAGCGAATTTGGGGCATGATTCTATAAGTCGTAGCCGGGCATGTAGGCAATCGCCCGGCCTGCGGCGATGATCGCGATCCAAAATACGAGTGACAGCAAACCCGCGAATCGGGCGCGAAGCGGAGCTGTAGGAGCGTCATCCCAGCTGGAGACGTTTCGATAGATCATCCGGTGGAAAACAATTGCATTCGTTCCAACTAGAGCGAGAACCACGAGCTTGATCCGGAAGGCGGGATTGTAATACATCTTGACGGCTTCTGAGGAGAAAAGGATTAGACCACTGAAAAACATCACCACAAATCCCCACCGGCTCAGCGGAGCGATACGCGACGTAATCTCAGAAACCCGCAAGCCACGCAAACCTAAACCAAGAAGCCGAAGATCCACCATGATAATGGTGCCCGCCACGAAGACAATTCCCAAGGTGTGGATCGCATCGAGCGCCTGGAACAGCCAATGAGACTGACGTATCGTTGCGCTGAGTTGCGTGTTGTCGAGCCAGCGGCAGAAGGCTAATAATTGCACTGTTGACTCCCCCAGACCCCATTGAGAACTTTCCAGCAACGCGAGGGAACGTTCATCTTTCCGGCTATCTTGCCCAACCTACCCATGAAATCTTCCACCAAGATCGATGGGCTCGTCGCGACGGCCTTAAAGACCTCAGCCGGAGTCTGCCCTTTCACGCCTGTTGGGGCGCTCGCCGTTAAACCTCCAAGCATGATCATCGCGGATCTCGAGCACGGGACGACCGTCATTGGGTAGCTCGTATCTGGTTGAGATTATTTGTTCAGGGATATGGTAACTGACTCGAGAGGTCACAAGCGGTCAGTGACCGGTAACTCACCGCCTACAGCGCGCCCTCAGTAACATTTTCCCTGACCCGGCATCCCAGAATCGGGATGATGCGGCGGTCATTGCATTGCCTCAGGGGGAGAACCATGAAGACTTCTGCTTTCGCTTTTCTATTAACGATCACCGTTTGCTCGCTGCATGCTCAGAACGGAAAGCCTCAAGGGCTGACGTCGCAGCCCAACCAGACCGACAGCGCCATGACCGCCGAGACCCGGCGAGTCTTCCAGTCCGTCGAAATGAACGTCGTCAAGACGGCTCAGGAGATGCCCGAAAGCTCCTATACTTTCACGCCCGTGAAGGGCGTACGGACGTTCGGCGAGACGATGGCACATATCGCTAACGTCCAGGCTACCCTTTGCACCAATATCAACGGAGGCAAACTGAATAAAGCGAGTGGGCAGGCCTCAAAGGATGCGATCATCAAGGACCTGGAAAACTCAGTGCGATCCTGCCAGGAGGCGTTCGATGAGCTTTCGGCCGAGAACGCCCAGAAGATGGTCCAAACTCCAGTCGGACAGCTCACCCATATTGCGGCGCTGGTGTACATCATTACTCACGCCAGTGAAGAATACGGCGAGCTTGCTGTTTACTTGAGGCTCAACAACCTGACCCCGCCAAGCACGGATCAGTCGAAGAAAACTCTTTAGTCGGCGACCGGACTGGTTCAATCCCGCTAAACTTTGATTTAGCCGGAGTCACGTACCTTTGATTTTGACTGTCACTGACCAAGAGTTGACCGTCTGAGTGTTAGTTTCCAATCTGATCCGTGGTATTGCTGTATCAGTCGCCTTTTTGATTGCGACGTATTCGGAGAAAACATGGCTTGGGAACTACAAGGCAGGAACCGGCCAGTGCCGCAGAGCTTAGTTCTAGTTGCCCGTTTGGGGCTGCGGAATGGCATGGCAGAAGGATACGCGATCGATCAACTTCTTGACGGTGGCGAGGCGTGGGAGCGGAGAATCGCGGAGGGATTGTCAGTCCCGCCATCAGACGGAAACGGCTTGACGGTCCTCAGCTTTGCCCTCGGAACCGAGGAGACAGAGACTGGTGCATTATCGTTCGCCCTC
>JASIGB010000358.1:0-4525 GCA_030045355.1 Bryobacteraceae bacterium | reverse complement strand
TTCTCGTCCTGGCCGCGATTTTCTCGATTTTCGCGTTGGCGGCCCCGAACATCACCCAGCCCAGTGTCAACCCGGTCATCGACCGCGGCTATCGCGAAATGTACGACCTGAAGTTCGCCGATGCGCACCAGACTTTCGCGCAGTGGGAGCACGATCACCCCGACGATCCCCTAGGGCCGGTCTCCAACGCCGCCGCCTATCTGTTCGCCGAGTTCGACCGCTTGAACATTTTGCACTCCGAGTTCTTTACCGACAACAACCTCTTCCATCGCCGCCCCAAAGTCACGCCCGACCCCGAGGTGCGCCAGGCGTTCGACGAGGAACTGGACAAATCGGCCAAGCTTGCCGGCGAGATTCTGCAGCGCCTCCCCGAGCAGACCGACGCGCTGTTTGCCAAAATCCTGACCCTCGGCCTCAAGGCGGATTACGAAGCGTTGATCGAGCGTCGCGATTTTGATGCACTGAAGGTCGTCAAAGACAGCCGCGCGACCGCGGAAAAACTGCTCGCCGTGCAGCCGAATTACTACGATGCGTACCTGGCCGTGGGTGTGGAAAATTATCTTTTCAGCCTCAAGCCCGCGCCTGTGCGCTGGTTCCTGCAGGCGGGCGGGGCCGAGACCGATCGCGATAAGGGCGTGCAGGATTTGCGCCTGACCGCCGAAAAAGGCCGCTATCTTTCGCCCTATGCGCGCCTTCTGCTGGCCGTCGCGGCGCTGCGCAACAAGGATATTTCCCAGGCTCGCGATTTGCTCTCCGCGCTGGCGCGCGAATTCCCGAACAACCGGCTCTACGCCCAGGAACTCGCTAGGCTCCATTAGGGCCGCGGCCGTAACTCCCCGCCCGGCCTGTAAATCAGCCCCGGTGAATCGGCAAGAGTAACGGTAGAATACCCTGAAGGAGTCCGAGCCCCCTATGACCATCGCCGGCGTCGCCAGTGCGTTGCCTCCGAACAAATACGACCAGCGGGTTTTGCTGCAGGCATTGCAAAAACATTGGGGCCCGAAGGTGGATAATCCGACTTTCCTCGAACGCCTGCAGGCGCGCGTCGGCGTGGAGTCGCGCCACCTGGCCCTGCCCATGGCCGATTATTATGGCCTGACGCGCTGGGGCGACGCCAACAATCATTGGATCGAGATCGCGCAGGACCTGGGCCAGAAAGCGCTGTGCTGCGCATTGTCGCGGTCGGGATTCTCGACGCACGATTTAGGCGCAATTTTTTTCGTTTCAGTCACCGGCATCGCCAGCCCGTCCATTGACGCGCGGCTGGTGAACCGCATGAACCTGCCGGTGAACATCAAGCGCATTCCGATTTTCGGCCTGGGCTGCGTGGCTGGAGCCGCGGGCATCGCGCGCGCCGCCGATTACGTGCGCGCCTACCCTAACCAAGTGGCGGCGCTGCTGTCGGTGGAGCTCTGCTCGCTCACGCTGCAGCAGGAAGATATTTCGATCGCGAACATCATCTCCTCGGGACTTTTCGGCGATGGGGCGGCGGCGGTGCTGGTGGCAGGGTCCGAACGCAAGTCCGAGGGTCCGGAAATCCTGGCAACGAAGTCGATCTTCTATCCGAATTCCGAGCACGTGATGGGTTGGGATATTTCCGAAAAAGGCTTCCGCATCGTTCTATCGCGCGAAGTGCCGGAGGTGATTCACGATCACCTGGCGGGCGACGTGGATGCGTTTCTCGGAGAGAACAACCTTGCGCGCGCCGACGTCGCGGCCTGGGTGCTGCACACCGGCGGCCCGCGCGTGCTCGAAGCAACGCAAGCGGCGCTCGAACTGCCCGATGGCGCGCTCGCGGCGTCCTGGGATTGCCTCCGCGCGACCGGCAATCTCTCCTCCGCGTCGGTTTTATTAGTCCTCGAAGAGTTCATGATGAAGCGCCGGCCGGCGGCGGGCGCCTACGGAATCCTGGCTGCCATGGGACCCGGCTTCTGTTCGGAATTGGTCTTATTGAAGTGGTGAGCGATATTTTCATTGTCGGCGGCGGACCGGCCGGGCTCGCGGCGGCGATCGCCACTCGTCTGAAGGGTTTTGATGTCACGCTAGCCGACGCCGCGCAGCCGCCTATCGATAAGGCCTGCGGCGAGGGTTTGATGCCCGACTCGCTCGAGGCGCTGCGCCGCTTGGGCGTAGCGTTCGATCCGGATCAATCGTTCGCATTTCGTGGAATTCGTTTTATCGGCGCGGGCGGCACGGTTGCCGCCGATTTTCGGCGTGAGCCTGGCATCGCCGTGCGGCGCACGCGGCTGCACCAGGTGTTGATCGATCGCGCCGAAGAAGTGGGTGTGAAACTGCTGTGGCGGACGCCGGTGACGAATCTGAGCAACATCCGTGCGCGCTGGATCGTGGGCGCGGACGGCCAGAATTCGCGCGTTCGCCGCTGGGCGGGCCTGGATGCCGCCCGCCGTGAATCGTTCCGTTATGGCTTCCGGCGGCACTATCGCGTCGCCCCTTGGACGGAATTTACCGAGATCTACTGGGGTCCGGGCTGCCAGATGTACGTGACCGCGGTGGGTGCGGGCGAGGTCGTGATCGCGCTGATCACGCGCGATCCCCACGTGCGCATCGACGCCGCGATGCCGCATTTCCCCGAACTCTTTCGAAAACTCCAGGGCGCCGAGATTGTGAGCGAAGAGCGCGGCGCGGTCACCGCCACGCGGCAGTTGCGGCGAATTCATCGCGATCGCACCGTGTTGCTCGGCGATGCCTCCGGTTCCGTGGATGCGATCACCGGCGAGGGCATGAGCCTGGCATTCCGGGAAGCCCTTCTGCTCGCCGACGCGCTGGAAGCCGGCGACCTGCGGGCATATGAAGCCGAGCATCGCCGCCTGATGCGCCGTCCCGCGTATATGGCGCAGCTCATGCTGCTGCTCGACCGGCTCCCGCGCGTTCGCCCGCACGTGCTGCGTCTATTCGCGGCCGAACCGGTGGTTTTCGAGCGTTTGCTGGCGCTGCACGCGGGCGCATGAATTCCAGGGTGAATGCCGGCGTCTGACGAGATTTTCATGCGCGAGGCTTTGGCGCTCGCGCGGCAGGCGGAAGCAGCGGGCGAAGTGCCGGTGGGCGCCGTTGCGGCGGTCGACGGCGAAATCATCGGGCGCGGTCTTAATTCTCCGATCGCGAAATCCGATCCCACCGCGCACGCCGAAGTTCTCGCGCTGCGCGAGGCCGGCGCGCATCTCGGAAACTATCGCTTGGAAGCAGCCACGCTTTACGTTACGCTGGAGCCTTGCATCATGTGCGCCGGAGCCCTGGTGGCCGCGCGGGTGCGGCGTCTGGTGTTCGGTGCACGCGATCTGCGTTTCGGCGGCGTGCGCAGCAAATTTCACCTGGCCGATTCCGAACTGTTGAACCATCGCGTCGAAATCGTCGAGGGCGTGCTCGCGGCCGAATGCACGGAGCTGGTGAAGAAGTTCTTTGAGCGGCGGAGGTAGGGGATGGAGATTTCCGGTAAGGTCGCGATAGTGACGGGTGGGGCATCTGGGTTGGGCGCTGCAACGGCGAAGATGATTGCCGAAGCGGGAGGCCACGTCGTGATCGTTGACTTAAACCAGGATGCCGGGGAGGCTCTTGCGGATGAGATGGGACACCAAGCGCGCTTCGTACGCGCCGATGTCGCCGACCCGGGCGAAGCGCAGGCCGCGGTGGAATCCGCGATCGACGCGTTCGGCGGATTGCACATTTCCATCCAGTGCGCCGGTATTGTGGACGCGCAGCGTGTAATCGGCAAGACCGGCCCCGCGGACCTGGCGCGCTTTTCCAAAGTGATTCGTGTAAATCTGATCGGAACCTTCAACTTCGTGCGGCTTGCGTCGTGGCTGATGGCGACCAATGCGCCCAACGAAGAAGGCGAGCGCGGCGTGATCATCAACACAGCGTCCGTCGCGGCCTTCGACGGCCAGATCGGCCAAGCGGCCTATTCGGCATCGAAGGGCGGGATCGCGGCCATGACGCTGCCGCTCGCTCGCGACTTATCGAGCGTCGGGATTCGCGTGATGGCCATCGCGCCCGGCATCTTCGATACGCCCATGCTGGCCGGGATGCCCGACGAAGTGCGCAACTCGCTCGGCGCGATGGTCCCGTTTCCGAAGCGCCTCGGCCGGCCATCCGAATACGCGCAACTTGCGCGCGACATCATCGAAAATCCGATGCTGAACGGCGAAGTGATTCGCCTCGACGGCGCCATCCGCATGGCACCGAAATAGCTCGGCCGCGCGTTTCTGAGCCGGCGCGTGAACAAGCGGTCCGCAGCTACTTAATCCAAACCGTCTTGATGTTGCAAAATTCGCGCGGGCCGAACTCGCTCAGCTCACGGCCAAAGCCTGAGTTCTTCACGCCGCCGAACGGCAGCCGCGGGTCGGATGCCACCATGCCATTGACGAACACGGCGCCCGCTTCGACGTCGCGGACGAATTGCGTCCGCTCGGCGTCGTCGTTGGTCCACACGCTCGACGCGAGGCCGAAATCGGAATCGTTCGCGATCTCGATCGCTTCGTCGATGCCGCTCGCGCGAAAGAGCATCGCT
>JASIGB010000357.1:0-3984 GCA_030045355.1 Bryobacteraceae bacterium | reverse complement strand
AATTGCTTGTTCCAATTCCCGTTGTGCGATTCCGGGGAGGCCCTTCACCCGCTCCAGCTCTTTGTTGGTCAAATCGAAGGTCGCGGCCGCTCCGATTAGCGTCGATTCCGCTTGGATGAGATCCGGACTCTTGATGGTGTACAGCGGCTGATCTTTAGTAACGTGAGCACCCAACTCCGCGAAAGCCTGCATAATGGTCCCTTGGTACGTCGGAAACACCTGCACCGAAAGCTCGTCCGCAAAACTGATGCTGCCGACGGCTTGGCGTTCTCCGGGAAACTCGTAGGTGCCGGCCGGCGCGATTGTGATCGCGGTCAACTGCGTGGGCGTCAAGTCAACGGCGGGGTTCGCCGGGGTGGAATTTGCTTTTGCCGTGGTCGAATTGCCGGCCGATGGCAGCAGCTTTGCGGCAGCTTGTTCTTGCGCGCGCACGCTCATAGGTGCTAACACGGCCGCTTCTTGCCGCAGACGGTGGACCAATTTCATTGCGCCAGCGCGCCACGCCAGCAGTATCACCGTTATAACGATCGCGGCAGCAACCGCAAGACTCCGTTTGCTCCTGTTGTTTGAGTTCGGCATTTTCGTTCGCCTTCACACTAAGCTCTCATCGAGGCTGGGTCGAAAGCAGTAGAAATTTGAATGTATCTCGCGACATTGGGGAATCGCCATAGATCTTCCGTTCAAACGCAGTGCGCTTTTGACCATCCGTGCGATTAGTCAGTTTCCCAGGCTTGATTGGCTCTCTTACGTGCAGGGATTCTTTTGGTTCGATCGCCGATCTTGTGGGCGAAGCTATTTCCGCAAGACCAGAACCGGCATAGGATGGAGTCATGCTAAGTATTCCGTGCCATTGAGGCACGGCAAAAGTAAGAAATGGGCACCGCAATCGTGACGATTTGCGGCGTATCTTTATGAACGAAGATGTAGCAGAGACGGGAGCCTGTCTCCTTTTGGTTGACGAACTCGGATTATTTCGTGCGAGCCTGGCGCGCTTCCTGGCGTCGGAGCCGGGCTTCGAAATAGTGGAGTGCGGCAGTTACGGTGAAGCGCTCGAAGTCTTGAGAAATTCAAAGGCGGACACCATTTTGTTGGATTTCGAGATCGGCGGCGAGCATGCGGAAGACTTTATCGCCGCAGTCCGCACCGCGGGTTTTCAGGGGCACTTTCTCATCCTCGCCGGATCGCCCGACGTTCGGAAGTCGGCTTTGATGCTAAAGGCCGGGGCCTCAGGGATTTTCCTGAAGTCTGAACCGCCGGAACGCCTGCTGAAGGCAATCCACGTAGTTAGTGAGGGTGGCATGTGGGTCGACCAGAGAGTCATTCAGCCACTCGCCACACAATTGATCAACCAGTACGCTGCACCTACCGGTTCGGAACCGATTGGCAGGTCTTTGGAAGAGCGCGAGCGGAGCGTGCTCCTGGGCGTGGTGGGGGGCTTAACGAACCGAAAAATTGGGGTCAACTTGGGCATGTCCGAAAGCCAGGTCAAGAACGTAATCCAGCGGCTATTCTCGAAGTCTGGAGTCAACACCCGGAGCCAGCTCGTACGTCTGGCTCTGGAAGGGAAGCTAGGTTTGCTGGACGAAGGGATGAAAGCTGGGCCGCTTGAACCCATGTCCACACGTACCCCGCCGGCATCCGACTGCACATCAGTTCAGCATCAGCCAATCATTTGATTAATCAATTGGTGAGCCTGTAGCGTGAGGACAGATGAGCACGCGACATAGCCCACGTTCTTGTGCTCAGACTGCTGATGCGGAAGTCAGCAACGTGGTGGTGCGCCGGCCCGGCTTTTCATTCCGGGGAACTTGCGTTTTATCATTGAACAGTTGATGGAACAGTTGATGCGGTCCATCCCCATGACGTTCGATATCCGCTCGCCCACGGTCCGTCTGCTCGGCGGTCTGGCGATCACGCTCGTCGCCGTCGGCATCTACTCGCGCTACACCATCCTCCAGCTCCGCAGTCTGCGCGAGCTCCAGACCGAGACCATCGATCGCAACCGGACCGATACGCTGTTGCTGCTGCGTATCCAGAATAGCCTGAATTCGCTGGCCCTCACCATGCGAGACATGCTGGATTCCGACGAGCCTTACCCTCTCACCGCCTGGCAGCCCCAGTTCCGGCGTATTCGCACCGATCTCGAAGATGCCCTGGTCCACGAGGAAAAAGTGCGCGAGGAGAAATTCTCTGCGATAGATCCCTCGCCGGGAGAGCGTGCTTATCTGAACAATTCTTTTCGCCAATTCTGGGACGCGCTCGATCGAACCTTCCAACTGGCCCGGGACGGCCAGGAAGAGGAGGCGCGCACGCGCATCCGCATGTCGCTGCAGGCGCGGCAGGAAGCTTTGAGCGCGGCGGTGTCGCGGCTGCTGATTGCCAACAATCAGCGCGAGCAGGCCGCGGAAGCACAATCCCAGGCCCTGTACTCGGGCGTCGCGCGCAATCTCTATGTCTTTCTCGGCGCCATGCTGGTGGTGATTGTGCTCACCAGTCTATATGTGGTCCATTCCAACCGGCAATTGTTCCAACAAGTGGCGGCACTTTCCGAGCGCCGCGGCGAACTGGCGCAGCAGTTGATTTCCATGCAGGAAAACACTTTCCGCTCCATATCCTTGGAACTGCACGACGACTTCGGCCAGATCCTCACCGCTATCGGCGTTATGTTGCAGCGCGCCGACCGCAATACCGGCGATCTTCTGGAAGTCCGCGAAATCGTCCAGACCACGCTCGACAAAGTTCGATTGCTCTCCCGCGCCCTGCATCCCGTGGTTCTCGATGAGACCGGTCTGGAAAACGCTTTGGCTGCCTATCTGCCGGTGTTCGAAAAACAAACCGGAATTGAGGTCGGTTATGAAAAAATCGGAACGGGGCGCGAGTTGGACCGCGAAGTCTCAATTCACTTGTATCGCGTCCTGCAGGAAGCTTTAAATAATGTCGCGCGTCACTCCAATTCGAAGAGCGCAGCGGTGCGGTTGCGCTTCCTGCCGGCTTCGCTGGTGCTCGAAGTGCAAGACCAAGGGGTGGGATTTCAAAAGCAGATGACGCAAGGTTTGGGCCTGGTTTCGATGCGCGAACGCGCCGGCCTGATGAATGGCGCCATCGAATTTTCCGGCGGCGAACACGGCGGAGCGCTGGTCCGCGTCACTGTGCCCCTCGGTGAACAGGCGGCTGCCCACGAGAGCCAGCAGGTAACCGCACAGGAGCAAGATGCCTGACGGCGGGATCTCGGTGCTGCTGGTGGACGACCACAGCCTGGTCCGGCGAGGGTTCAGGCGCATGCTCGAAGACGCCTCCGACATTCGCGTGGTGGGCGAGGCGAGCGACGGCCACGAGGCGATCGCGGCGGTGGGCAAATGGAAACCGCAGGTCGTGGTGATGGACTTCGCTCTTTCCAGTATGAACGGCGCCGTGGCTACGCGACGCATCCACGAGCTGTATCCCGGGACCGCGGTCCTGATTCTCAGCATGCATTCGGAACCGAACTACGTGCGAACGTGTCTGGAAGCGGGCGCGCACGGCTATCTTCTGAAGAATGCCATGGATCTGGAATTGGTGGCGGCGGTGCGCAAAGTGGCCGCGGGCGAGCAGGTGCTGGATCCGCGCCTCGGCAGTTTGGCCGAGGCGAGCGCAGCCCCTCCCAAGCTTTCCACGCGCGAGCTCGAAGTCCTCCAGTTGATCGTGCATGGGAAATCGAACCGCGAGATCGCCGTCGTGCTCCAGCTCAGCGCCAACACTGTGTCGGTCCATCGCGCCAATATCATGCAGACCCTCGGCATTCACAACACCGCCGAACTGGTGGTCTACGCGATTCGCACGGGCCTCGTGAGCATCGCGTGAGGCGCCGCGAATTCATTTTGGGCAGCTCGGCATTAGCATTGGGGAGTCCGACGCTCGCAGCTTTCGGCTCTCCAGCGCCCGATGCTGGATTTCGCCTGGCGGACGTCACGGCCCAAGCTGGAATCCGGTTCCGGCACGATAACG
>JASIGB010000356.1:0-2839 GCA_030045355.1 Bryobacteraceae bacterium | reverse complement strand
CATAGAGGCGGGGTTCCTCGGTGACATAGGCGATGCCATGGCCATTGCCACGCTGGTGCACCGCGTCCTGGATCGGCCGCCCACTGACGGCGCTGTGCACGACGAGGTGGAAGGACCCGGCGCCGGCCGAGGCCGCGCCTTGGGTTTCCCACTTGATGCGCCACTCGGTGCTCGAGATATCGAACGATTCGGTTTGGGAATCGCCGCGGCCGGAGAATTCGGCGATCGGCCGCCATCCCACTTGTGGCCGCGCGGCTTCGCGAGGCGGTGCAGGTTTACAAGCCGCAAAACAGAGCAAGCCGCCGATCAATGCGGCGAGACGCAGACGATTCGCCACTACCGTAGCTGACTGACCGCGTAGCGGCCCACGACTGGCCTTTCCTTGCTCCAGTCGTGATACGTGTGGCATTCAAAGCAGCGCGCCTCGGCGGCATCCGGTCCCGAGTGATGGCACTCGCGGCAGGTCTGGACGCTGGGAATCAGCACGTCGGACGCTTCGCGGCTGGTGCGTGCCTTCCTATGGCAGGACTCGCACTGCACCATCTGGTGCGCTTGGTGATCGAACTCGGCGTGCTGAAACCAGCGCGCCGTGATTTGCGATTTGGCCACCACCGGCAACGCATCGAAACCGTTCGGATAACTCATCGCGTGGCATTCCTTGCAGGATTTTCGCCACAGCAGCAATTGCGCGTCGGCCATGCGCTGCGCTACCCATTCGGCGGCATTGCGAGCAGGCGGTTGCGGCGGACGCGTGGGTAAGCGCTTGTCCGGCTCATCGACGAGGGGGATCTCAGCCGGATGCGCGGCAATGTACGCGGCCAATTTCGCGTGCACAAAATCGTAGACCATCTTCGGATCTTTGTGCGGCGCCGATTCGCTGAACCGGCGATCGAACTGCAGGGGATGGCAGGACTCGCAATGCTTCTCGTAATTAATGGGCGCCATGTAGTCGCGATTTGTTCCGCTCGAAGGCGAGTGGCAATCGCCGCACTTCAATTGCACCGGACCGTCCGGGCCGCGCAGGCCTTCTTTCAGATGAACGGCGTGATTGAACTTGATGGTGCCGGGATCGGAGTAGCCCGAACGCAGCACCGCGAACTCCGGGTGGCTCGCGTCAAACCCGCGAATGTTGGATGCGAACTTCGATTCCCCGTGTGTAGTCTTCAAATCGGCGTGGCACTGCGTGCACGCGCGATCGCTGGTGCTCGCCAGGCGAAACGCGCCCTGATGCTCCACGTGGCAATTCGAGCACGCGGGCATGAAGGTTTGATCGGCATGATGGATCGGGCCATCATGGCAGCCCAGGCACGCCTGATCAGTCGCGCTTTCGCGGAAGCCGGCTTGCGAAACATGGCACGCACCGCACTTTTGCCCCAGCAGAGCATGCGCATGCGCGAGCGGCCCCGCATTATACGGCTTCGGACTTCCGGCGATGGCGTGCCAGCCCAGCCATCCTAGGCCCACAATTACGAACACTCCCGAAAGAATCCGCCTCCAGCGCGGGATGCCGCGCAGCGTCTTGAAATAGTTCAGATCGAGGCGCTGCGCGAGCTTTTTCGTCGTGCGGATGCGTCCCGGCATTCTAGTACCTGAGAGCGACCACCGCGTGCACCGCGCCCAACACCAGCAGCGCAATTGAAAGCGGAACGTGCACCAGTAGCCAGGCGTGCAGCCAGCGGTAAATCCGAATTTGCAGGCTCAACTGCTGCTCTTCTTCGCAGATGTTTTCGAGATCATCCAACACACCGTGCACCGGCGGCGAGAGCAAGCGGCGCAGCGCGTCGAAAGTTTCGCCAGACCGCAAGGGATCGGCCAACTCGGCGGTTGCGGATTCGGGATGGTCCAAATAGGGCCGGACCTTTTGCAGATAAACCTCGCGGAAGCGCATGCGGTCGTCATACTCGATCTCGACGGCAACGGAGGAGCTCTCTTCTACCGGGCCATCCAGCGGTCCACATATTGCGACAGCCAATTGATCCGCTTCCTCGCGAAGCTGCGAGCGCACGTGCGGGATTTCCTCGTAGATGGTTTCCAGCGGCACGCGCGAGGTCATGAGGCTGGGGACATAGTGCTGGATCGCCGCGCCCAGGATGCCGCTGCCGATCACGATGAAGAACAGCAGCATCATGATCAACGTTAGCGGCCCTCGAAAATGGAAGCCCGCATGAAAGAGGACCAGCAGCAGGCTCAGCAAACCGAGCCACAAGTGCCCGCGCATCCAGGTTTGCGCGCGGCCCAGCCGCCACGTGGGAACTTGTTTGCGCGCGCCGAGCAGTCCCGCATAAAGCATTAGCGCGTAACCGGCGATTCCAAACGTCAAGCCCATGGCCGTCCCGCCACGCGGGCCACCGGGCGTTTCGAGCGCGTAAATCATATACGCGGTGGTGCTCGCGATCGCCAGCACGATGGTCGCGATTGCCCAGGGCCGGTGAGTGCGGTCGATGCGCATCGTTCGTCTAGTTCCTCCGGGTCTCGGCCAGCGGTGTTCCCACCCAGCGGAAGAACTCGTTCGGCTCCACGCGATGCGCGGCATCGTGCGGGCAGGCGTATACGCAGCTCGGCTCGGCGAGACCGGTGCACAAATCGCACGAAGTCGCCTTCTGCTTCGTCACGGCGATCTGGCGTCCGGGGTTCACCGGATCGTTCTCCATCACCGGGAACGGATGCATATTGATGTTGCCGTAGGGGCAATTTTTCGCGCACAGCCCGCAGCCGATGCACCAGTTCTCGATGATCACTTCGAGCGAATTGCGCCGCCGGATGGAACCTACGGGACAGCCCACCATGCAAAGCGGATCGCGGCAGTGGCGGCAGGAGGTCGCCACCAGAAATTTATCGA
>JASIGB010000355.1:0-8590 GCA_030045355.1 Bryobacteraceae bacterium | reverse complement strand
TTAATGGACGCCGGCCTTAGTCTATTAGGTGTGTTCGCTGTAATCGTCCTCGTGATTTACACCGGCGGTTTTAACTTTTTCACGCCCTGGTTCTTGTGGCCGACGGTGGTCTTCTTTTTCATGGGGTTGGGCCGTGGGGTAGGTACCAACGAGAGCTTTTGGCGCCGCACCGTGTTGCTAAATGTCGCGTGGTTGTTTGTGATTCCGCTCGCCTTTCTAACGAGACCGTGGTGGTTGGGGCTATTGTTCGTGTTCTTGCCCACCATTCCGATCGCTGCGGGCCTGTACTTGCGACGGCTCTGCGCCCGCCGGAAATGGAGCCGGCCGGGCGCCTAGCGCCGGTCGAAGAGGTCGGCGATGCGGACGGAGAGGCCGGGGAGGAGCGGCGATTCGAAAAGCTGATTTTCGTTCAGGATGGCGTCGCCTCGTTCGGAGAACAGGAAGGCGCGGCGGAAATCGATATCCAGAATCCAGACTTCCCGGGTGCCGTGCTTGCGGTAGCGGGCGGCTTTTTGGGTGAGGTGCGCGAAGGTGTCGTTCGGCGAGACGATTTCGATGGCGAGGTCGGGGATGAAGCGCTGGACGCGGCGGCGTTCCTCAAGGAAGGGCATTTTTGCGGGCCCAAAGAACGATACGTCCGGACCATGGGCATTGCCTCCAAAATCATATTCCTGCTCCGAAATGACTTGGCCGAGTCCATTTTTCTTGACATACTCGCGCAGCAGCGAGATCAAGTAATCGCGGAGGAGATTATGGATGGGTGTGTTTCCCGACACATCGACCAACTTTCCGTCCACCAGCTCATGATTCAGCGCGAGCGCGTCCGGGAGCTTCTCAAAATCGTCAATTGTGAGTGGGTCAACGAACGCCATGAGCTTATTTTAGCGCTGGTAATGGCGATCATCGAAGAACAGGTTGGATGTTCCGCAGGCAGGGCAGTGGTAGACGCGCCAGAAAAGGCGCTTGTGCACGAGATTGCGATAGCGCAACCAGTGGGATTGCGTGCCTGAGCCGCAGCGGATGCAGACGTTCGACCAAACCTCGGTTTCGATGGGGACGGGGAAACAGCCGAAATAGAGCGCCCATCCGTAGACGCTGAAGCGGGTGCCGAAAACGCGGTCGGAGAGGCGGGCGAAGTAGGTGTAAAGATGCAGAAGGACCGGTCCGCCGCGCCCGGCCAAGAGCACGCGGCGAGGACTGGTGGCGCCCAGGTTCGCGGGGTGCAAATAGGAGAGCGAGGCCAAAAGAATGCGGCTGTTCACGAGGGGAAGGCCCGTGGCGCGTTCCACGCTGGCGGCGAGTTCTTCGGCGGAAGTGAAGGTGTTGACGTGGCCGCCGCCGCGGGTGAGCCAGCGGTAAAAACGGTCGCAGAAGGTGGATGCATCGGGCACCGCGATATACAGGGCGCCGGTGGGCTTGAGGACGCGGCCGATTTCGGCGAGCGAGCCGGCGAAATCGTGGAAATGTTCCAGGCTATGGTTGGAGATGACCGCGTCGAACGTGCGATCAGCGAAGGGAAGGCGCGCGGCGTCTGCCTGGGCAAAGTTAGAGGCGGGCGTGGAAGGAAAGTCGAGATCGGCTCGGATGGCGATGAACGGAACGGAGTTGGCATCGAAGCTGGCATCGAGATCGACGTCGAAGCTACCTGGGCCCGAGCCCAGGTCGAGGACGCGGAGGCCGGGGCCGAAATTCTCCAATATTTCGTGCACCGTCTTCTACTATAAGGAAGGAACGCCTTATCGCCGCGGCGGTTGTTGCGGTTCAGATACGAAAGCGATGTGAGGAGCGTGCGCGTCGCGACAGGCGGGAGTCCAGTGGCGCGCTCGATTCGCGCCGCCACCGCGGGCGAGCCAGCGGTAGCCGCGGTGGCAGAAGGTGGATGCATCGGGCACGACGATGTGGACCGCGCCCGAGGGCTTCAGCACGCGGCCGATTTCGCCGAGCGCGCCGGCCAAATCTTCGAAATGCTCCAGGCTGTGGTTGGAGATGACGGCGTCGAAGGTGCGATCGGCAAAGGGAAGATGCACGGCGCTGGTTTGGACGAAGGGGTCCGGGTGAAGTTCGCGGCCGGGCCGGAAGGACGGTTGAGATCGGCGCGGATGGCGAGGAACGGGCCAGCGTCCGCGTCGAAGCTGGCATCGAAACTCCCTTGGCCGGAGCCGAGATCGAGCACGCGGGCGCCTGACGCGAGGTTCTGCAGAATCTCGTGCAGGGGCTAAACGCGCGCTACTTGCTCTTCGGTGGGCTCGGCGCAGCAATACCAGGGCTCGTCCAGTTGGGGAACGGGCGCGCGCTCCTGGGTGTCGAAGCCGGCGGGCAGCGGGCGATCGCTCACCAGGTTCCACAGGTAGCTGAAAATCTCGCGCCGGGAGCCGTGCGACGCGGCGATGCGGAGGGCATCGGAAGCCAGCGCATCGATCTCGGGATCGGGATGCTGCCAGCGATAGAGCAGCGCGGGCTCGTCGAACTCGCGCACGACGGCCTGGACGTCATCCAACTCGAACAGGCGCGAACCGCGCGGGATCAGCAACCGCAGGGCCAACTGTACGGGCGCGACGTGGTCCACCAGGTCCAAATCGAGGAGGGTTTCGAGGAGTTCGCGGTAAGACGCGCGCGTCGTCCAGGGCGTGAAGGGGATGAAGGTGGGCGAAAGCGTGAGGCGGGCGGACTGGAATTCGTGCGCGACGGCAATGAAGCCGACGCGGGTGTGGCCTTTGTCGAGTTTGACGAGCACGGCATCGTCGACCGATTCGACGGCGCTAGTGACGAACAGGCAGCCGGTTTCGCGCAAGCGGGGCAACAGTTCGCGATGCTTAAGCAGGTGTTCGATTTTGATGGTGGCGTCGTAAGTCAGCGCTGGCCATTCGCGGTGCAGGGCGTCGACGATGCGCAGGGCGTGGGTGGGGCCATTGAAGAAATCGGGATCGCCGAAGGTGATGTGTTCGGCGCCGGAGGCAACCTGCTGGCGGATATCGGCGAGCACGATTTCCGGCTGTACGATGCGAAACGCCCCGTTATAGACGGGCACCACGGGGCAATGCCGGCATAGATGCTTGCAACCGCGGCTCGCCTCGGTGTAGCCGACGCGTTTGGAGGCCGCGCCAATGCGCAGCCGGGCGTATTGTTCGAGCGGCGGCAGCGCCGAGCGCAGAGGTGTGCGGAATTGCAAGCGGTCCAATGAAATGAGCGGCGAGATGAGCGGCGATTGTTGATCGGAGCCGGGAGCGAGCCGGTCGAGGAGGGAGACGAGTCCGGGTTCGAACTCGCCGCCGAGGACGGAGCCGACGCCGAGGCTGCGCAGGTAGGTTTCGTTCAGCGGAGCATAGAGCCCGTAGCAGCAAATGTGCGCGGTGGGATTGAGCGCGCGGATTTTTTCGATCGCCTTGGATGCCAGGCGCGTGGCGGTGTGCATGGGGAGGTAGACGGCGACCACTTCGGCTTGGCGCACGGTATCGTCGTCGAGGCATTCGACGCTCAAGTCGAAGCAGGCGACTTCGTGGCCGCGCTCGGCGATCCAGGCCGCCGGGGAAGCGAGGCCGAAGGGCTGGTGGCCGAGTTCGTAGGTGGAGACGAGGAGGACGCGCATGCGGACGATTTCATTATCGCCGGGGCGGATGCGTACGCAAGAGTGCGTGCGCCACAGAGTGCGTGCGCCACAGGGGGCCCACGGGTTAGCTCTTGGCGAAATACAACGCGGTGGCGCGCTCGAGCTCGGACTTGCTCATGAACGGCGGACGGCCTTCGTACTTGCCGATGGAGTTCAGAATGGTGCAGATATCGGCCGGATAGCAGGCGCGCAGCTCGGTGCGGCCCTCGCGCAGGCAGAGCTTGCGCAGGTACTCGGCGCTGTCGGGCTCGCAGGGAATGTTGAACTTGGTGACTACGCGGTGGAAAATCTGGTCGAACGATTTTTCGTCCACCGCATCGATGAAAATCTTGTTGTGGATGCGGCGGAGGAAGGCTTCGTCGGCCAGGTCGCTCGGCTCCAGGTTGGTGGAGAACACCACCATGAGCTCGAACGGGATCTGGAATTTGACGCCGTAGCGCAGCATTAGGTAATCCACGCGGCGATCGAGCGGCACGATCCAGCGGTTGAGCAGGTCGCGCGGCGACATCAACTGGCGGCCAAAGTCATCGATGATGAAAATGCCGTTGTTGGCCTTCATTTGCAGCGGCGCGGCATAGATGCCGGAGGCTTCGTCCAGGCGCAGCTCCAGCATGCTGGGGATCAACTCGCCTCCCACCACGATGCACGGCCGGCGGCAGAGCACCCAGCGCGGATCCACGTCCGGGTCTTCCATCCCGAGCTTTTGATGCACCACCGGGTCATAGTTGCTGATGACTTGGTTGTCCACTTCCACGGCGTAGGGCAACAGCACGGCATCCTGGTAAACACGCAGCATGCGCTCGGCCAGGCTGGTTTTGCCGTTCCCGGTGGGGCCATACACGAAAATGGAGTTTTGCGAGATCAGCGCCGGGCCGAGCTGATCGAGAAGCTGATCGTTCACCACCAGATCGGAAAACGCCGAGCGCAGGATTTTGCGGTCGATTTTCACCTGCGCCGACTGGGCCTTGGTGGCGCTGTGATAATCCTTCAAGGAAACGGGAGCGGCGCCGGCGTACTGGCTGATCTGAAAGCGCTCGCCGGCCAGCATTTTGCCGCTTTGCGAGAGCGTGAAGTTATAGTCGTTGCCCAGCATCCCTTTCACTTCCACCAGTTGCTGCTGGCGCATGTGATTGAATACGACATTCAATACGGGGATGGAGAGCTTTAGGGTATTGCTGAGGCCTTGCAGGTTACTGAAGCCTTCGAGCAGCAGCCGGCGCAGGACCAGATCGAGCACCAACGATTGCGAGATGCCTAAGTCCTCAAAGTTTTGGGGAATAGGAGGACTGAAACCGGCGTGGGCCGGAACAAGTGTTGCTGCCATGAAGGATACGAAGCCTCACTAGTGTCATCGGTCGACTGGTCACATTTATTTACAATGTAAGGCTTACTCCCTACACGATATGGGCGCCGGAGGCGTCAATCCTCTAGTGAGGTTGTCTCTGGCCATCCTATTGTTGCTCGCCGGCGGAAGCGGTGTGGCGAGGGCAGAATCACAGGCCGAGAAGCTTTTTCGCCAGGCGCAAAAGGCAGAAAAGGACGGCCAGATCGTTCAGGCGTACGTGCTTTACGCGGAAGCCGCGGCGGCCGACCCCACCAATAGCGAATACTGGGCGCGCGCGCAGGCGTTGCGGCCCGCCGCCAGTCTGAAAGAGGCCAGCCCGGCGAAGCTTCCGTTACTGGCGAGCGAGAAGATGGACCGCACCCTGTTCGGAAAGATCAGCGAAGCCGATATCGAAGAAGCGCGGCAACCCCTGCCACCGGCCAAGCTGGAAGCGGAGCCCGGACGGCGGGACTACGACCTGCGCGGCGACTCCAAAGCCTTGTGGGAACAGGTGGCGGCAATGCTGCACTTGAAGGTGCTGTTCGACCCCGACTACAAGCCCACGTCCGCGTTCGGTTTCCAGCTTGCCGGCGCCGATTACCGCGAGGCGCTGAACGCGCTCGAATCCGCCACGGACTCTTTCCTGGTCCCGGTGAGCCCGCGCTTCATCTTCGTCGCTAACGACACCACGCAAAAACGAACTGAGTTCGAGCGAACCGCAGCGGTGGTGTTGCCGTTCCCGGAAACTATCGACCCGAAGGAAATCCAGGACTTGGCCAACGCCGTTCGCGGCGCGTTGGACATCAAGAAATTGACGGTCGATCCGCTGCAGCACCTGATTCTGGTGAAGGATGCGGTGACCAAGGTGCGCCTGGCGCGCAAGCTGCTGGCGGATCTGCTGCGGCCGCGTCCGCAAGTGACGGTGGAGGTCGAGATTTTGACGACGGATGTCTCTTCGACCCTCAATTATGGCCTCGCGCTGCCGACCGCGTTTGCGATTTCCAGCTTCCTCAACCAGGCGAATGTCACGAACGCCTATAATTTCTTCGCGTCCAACTACACCACCTTTCTCGCGTTCGGCGGCGGCGCGAGCCTGCTAGGCCTGGGGATCACTAGCGCGCAGCTTTTCGCGACAGTTTCGAAATCCAACTCGGAAAGCGTATACGACGCAAAGCTGGCGGCCGTGGACGGCCTGCCCGCGCAACTGCACGTGGGAGAGAAATATCCCATCATCACGGCCGGATATTATGGGAACACCTCCGGGACGGGCACCGTTTACACTCCGCCGCCCACCGTCAATTTCGAAGACCTGGGGCTGGTGATGAAAGTGACTCCGCATATTATCAGCAGTGACGAGGTGTACCTGGACGTGGACGCCGAGTTCAAGATGCTAGGCGCGACCACCACTAACGGAATTCCGGTGATCATAAACACGCAGTACCAATCCAAAGTGGATGTCATGGCGGGCGAATGGGCGGTGCTCTCGGGCTTGATGACGTCCCAGGAAGCCAAGGCCATCACCGGGTTTCCCCTGCTGAGCTACATTCCGTTCCTGTCGAACAAAACCATCACCAAGGATCAAGGCGAGACCTTGATCGTGCTCAAGCCGCAGGTGACCGTGGCGCCGCCTGCGGAAAATGCTGGATGGAGCGTGTGGTCGGGAAGCGAGACGCGGCTGGCGACGGAATTTTAGTTCCGGCGACAATAGAAGCGAAGAGCGATCCTCCTTTTCTCATGTCACAAATGCGAGACGAGATCCTCGAGCAACCGGCGGTGCTCGAACGGACATTGCAGGCTGAGCGCGGGCCGATCGAGGAACTGCGCAAAGTTTTAGAGCGCGATCCGCCGCGGCTGATCATGCTGGCCGCGCGCGGCACGTCCGATAACGCGGCGCAGTTCGGACGCTACCTGCTGGAGATGACCACCGGGATCCCGGTGACGATGGCGGCGCCATCGATTTTCACGCTCTACGACGCGCCGTTCCGGTTCGACGGCGTGCTAGTGGTGGCGATTTCGCAATCGGGCGAATCCACCGATACCAACGTGGTGTTGGAGCGGGCGCGCGAGCAAGGCGCGCGGACCATCGGGTTCACTACCGAAGGCTCGAGCGCGTTGTCCCGGATCGCCCAGCACCTGTTTCTGGTGCATTCGGGACGCGAAAAAAGCGTCGCGGCGACGAAGACCTACACCGGGCAGTTGCTGCTGCTCTATCTGCTCGCCGTTGCGCTGGGAGCCGATATTGCGCTGGACGATCTGGCGCGAGTGCCCGAGTGGACAGAGCGCGCTCTGACGCTGGAGCTCGAAATGGCGCGGCGCGCCGAGCGCTATCGCTTCGTGGAGCACGCGGTGGTGCTGGGACGCGGGCTCAATTATGCCAGCGCGTTCGAGTTCGCGCTGAAGCTGATGGAAACCTGCTACGTGGTGGCCGAGCGCTTTTCAAGCGCCGACCTGCTGCACGGTCCGATCGCGATGCTGGAGGCGTCCTTCCCGGCGTTTGTGTTTGCGCCGTCCGGCGTGACGTGGCCCGGGACGCGCGAGATGCTGGCGACGCTGTATGAATTGAAGGCCGAGACCATGATCATCACGGACGTGAGCAACGTGGAGGCGGCGCGCGACCGGAGGTCCGTGATCGTGCCGCTGGCGTTGGACGAGATCTTTACGCCGATTCCGTACATCATCCCGGCGCAGTTGTTCGCGGCGTCGCTGGCGGAAGAGAAGGGATTGAATCCGGACCAGCCGCGGGCGCTGAGCAAGGTGACGCGGACGCTGTAAGCGCTTGTGCGCGAACCCTTTTCACAGTACCTTCGAGGTATGGCTGAGGGCAACGATAAGAACACCGTTCCACCCACGTCGATACTCGATGAAAGAAGCTCAGGCGACGCTCGATGCCATTGATCGAGGTATCCGGTCCGCGGATGAAGGCCGAGTTGTGGATCTCGAAGAAGTTCGCCGGCGGATGAACCTGTGGCTGGCAGGGCTAAACCGCTAGCGAAAAGGGCAGGAGTTAGAAGTAGCTCTAGCTGCTTCCGACGACGCCGGCGAGCGGGCTGCTCGCGCTGGCGTAGAGCTTCTTCGGCATGCGGCCGGCGAGATGCGCGAGGCGGCCGGCCTGGACGGCGAGTTTCATGGCTTCGGCCATTTTTTCGGACTCCTCGGCTTCGGCAATGGCGGTGTTCATGAGCACACCCTCGAACCCGAGTTCCATGGCGATGGCGGCGTCCGATGCCGTGCCGACGCCTGCGTCCACGATGAGCGGAACTTCAGTGATGGATTCACGCAAGATGCGCAGGTTGGTGGTGTTTTGAATGCCGAGGCCCGAACCGATGGGAGCGCCGAGCGGCATCACCGCGGCGGCTCCGGCGTCCACGAGCTTGCGGGCGTTCACCAGATCGTCGTTCGTATAGGGCAGGACGATGAAACCTTCGCGGGCCAGCATGCGCGTGGCTTCCACCAGGCCGGCGTTGTCGGGGAACAGCGTCTTTTGGTCGCCGATCACTTCGAGCTTCACCCAGTTGGACAGGCCGACTTCGCGCGCCAGACGAGCCGTGCGGATGGCTTCGTCGGCGGTGTAGCATCCGGCGGTATTGGGCAGGATGAAAATCTTGGAGCGATCGATGTAATCGATCAGGGATTCCTTGGTTTTGTCGGTGAGGTTCACG
>JASIGB010000354.1:0-3254 GCA_030045355.1 Bryobacteraceae bacterium | reverse complement strand
GGGTGGGTCCTCGGGGCGCACGCAGCATGGCGACTTGGTGCTTTACAAATACCTGGATTCGGCGTCTCCCAAGCTTTACGAGGCGATTTCCAACGGGAAGCACTTCGGTAAGGTAAAGGTGGAATGCTGCCGGGCTGGAGGTAACCAGGTAAAGTTCCTGGAGATCAACATGGAGGAGGTAATGGTCTCCAAGGTTCAGCTGGGCACCAATGGATCCACCGCAATGCAGTGGGAATATGGTAAAGACCAGACAAATCAGGCAAATCAGAACCAGCAGGATCACATGCCGATCGAAGAGATTCATCTCAACTACGGCAAGATCGAATGGATTTACACCCAACAGAAGCGCAAGGATGGGTCGGGTGGCGGCAACATAACCGCCAAGTACGATCTGACGTCCAACAAGTGAAGCTAGCAGCGTTTCGCCCGGCGGGCTAGTGCTCATGGCGGAGAGAGTCTATTTCAGCGAGGAGTTGCTCCAGCCAGTCTCTCAGGAGAATCCGGCCGGAAGAGATCTGCGTTATGAACCGGTCTTCAGCCAAATTTTGGGAGCCCGCCGGGCTGATGACCGGCTCGGTGTTGGAGCCTGGGAGAAAGAGGAAGGCCCCAAAGCCGCCGAGTGGAACAGAGTGGCCGATCTGGCGCTGGATGCTCTCCAGCAAAGCAAGGATCTGCGTTTGACCTGCTTCCTGACCGAGGCAGCCGTTCACCTGGATGGATTTGAGGGGCTGCGCGACTGCCTGCGCCTGACCAAGGAAGTGATTTACCGCTTCTGGGACAGCGGGCTTTTCCCGGCAGCCGAAGACGGAGACTTGGACTACAGGGCCAGTTCGCTTTCTTGGTTCAATGACCGGATGCCCGACGTGATGCATTTGGTCCCCATCACGGCCCGGGATGGAAGGGAGGAGAACTACAGCTTCTCGCGGTATTTGCAGGCGCGCCGCATTGGAACTGAGGACTCTGCCCAGAGGGCTTCCGCGGAGCTTCGAGAAACCATCGCCGGCCTTCGGCAGCAAGGCTGGATTACCCTGGACGCCTTTGAGTCGGCCGTTCGCGCGACCAGGCGGAAAGCATTCGAGGCACTTTACCTCCCGTTTGAGCAAGCCCAGGAATCCTTCAAGGCGTTGGAAGCTGTTGTTGACGAGAAATTTGCTCAGGCCGCTCCCGCTCTGACGTCGGCCAAGGAAGCCTTTGAAGAGATGAAGCGGGTGCTCGCGGCCATTCTCAAAAAGAAGCGGGATGAGGAGCCGGATCATCCGGTCGCGGATGGCGACGGGACCGCGGACGGCGCCGTGAACCCCCAGGCGCACGGGGCAATCTCCGGCTTTTGGACCGCCGGAATGCCGTCGGATCAATCGGGATCATGGCAGGAAGCTGAGGCACTGGTGCGTTCGGGCAGCGTAGACCAAGGCCTCCAGCGCATGGCCGCCCTGGCGGCTCAAGAGACCTCCGGACGGGCGCGCTTCATGCGCAAGCTCATGCTCGTGGACGTATGCAACACCGCCGGCAGGGAACGGCTCGCGCGTACGGTTCTCGAAGAGCTGAATCAGCAAATCACGGACTATAAATTGAGCGAATGGGAAAGCTCCGCTCTCGTAGGCGCCGTTTGGTCCAGACTTTACCGCGTCTATAAGAAAAGCGAGATGAGCTCGGAGCAAGAGCAGGCGGTTTCCCTTTACGGCCAACTCTGCCGTCTGGATCCTTGGCAAGCTTACATTAACTGTGAGGACTGAAATTCATGGCCATCGTCGCCTCGCTCCTGGACCGCCTCACCGACCTCGATCCCCGAAGTTCGCGGGAAGTCCAACCAGCCGAGTGGGAGCAGTTTCGGGAATTCAAAAATAGCGTCGCGCGCGATCTGACAAACCTGCTAAACACCCGCCGCAGCGAGGAGGATATCCCGGAGGATTTCGCTCAGACGCGGGAGTGCGTGGCCGCCTATGGGGTACAGGACTTCACCACCGCGCCCATGGACCGCGAGGCCATCCGGCGGGCCATCGAGCGCGCGGTTCGGATCTTTGAGCCGCGCCTGAGCCGCGTGACTGTCCAGTTGGTTGAAGGCGGTGTCCTTCAGCTCTCATTTCGAATTTCGGGACTGCTTCGCGTGGCGACAGGCGTGGAACCGGTGGTCTACGATGCCGACCTGCCAAAGGAGTCGCGGCGGTTTCGCGTCCTCGCCGGGCGCTGATCCCATCTCAGGAAACCTCCCATCGCGACATGATCGACGAGACGTATCGCTATTACGAACAGGAACTGACCTTTTTCCGGCAAATGGCCGCGGAGTTCACGGACAAGTATCCGAAGGTGGCTGCGCGCCTGCTGTTGGACGGCGCTAAGGAGAGTGCGGACCCGCATGTGGAGCGCCTCATCGAGTCCTTTGCGCTGCTGGCGGCGCGTGTTCGCGGCAAAATCGACGACGAGTTCCCCGAAATCGTCGAATCGCTGCTGAACATGCTGTACCCGCATTACCTGCGCCCCGTTCCCCCCATGGCGATTGCCCAGTTTCAATACGAGCCGCAGCAGGCCGCGGCGACAGAGCCCGCGGCCGTACCGGCCGGTTCCATGCTCCATTCCAAGCCCGTGCATGGCCAGGAGTGCAGCTTCCGCACGGTTTACCCGGTCTTGCTGTGGCCCCTCAAGCTCACGCACGCCTCGCTGGTGTCGGCCTCCGCCGCGCAGGCGACCGGCGCGCCGCCCGAGGCTTCGCACGCGCTGCGCCTCCATATCGAGACGCTGGGCAGCGTGCCCCTCGCCGTCCTGAAGATCCCCTCTCTCCGTTTCTTTCTCAGCGGCGACAGCACCCAGCATTATCTTCTCTATGAGCTCCTGTTCGTGCACTCCATGCAGGTACACGTAAGGCCCCGAGGTGGCACCGCAAAGTCCGAACCCGTGGTACTGGGAGCGGACGCGATCCGTCCGGTTGGCTTTGAGCCGCAGGAAGGACTGCTGCCCTATTCAGACCGCAGCTTCCTCGGTTATCGGCTGCTGCAGGAATACTTTCATTTTCCCCAGAAGTTCATGTTCTTCGATTTGGGGCGTCTGGATTCGCTGCCGGTCGATGGGCTGGGCACTTCTTTCGAGGTTCTGATTTTCTTCCGCGATTCGGAGCTGCGCGACGAACTGCCCTCCGTCGTCCAGTCCGTCAGTGCGGAAACCTTCCAACTGGGCTGCACGCCCATCGTGAATCTTTTTGAGCGCTCCGCGGAAACTATTCGCGTATCGCACGCTCTGACCGAGTATCCGGTGATTCCGGA
>JASIGB010000353.1:0-3625 GCA_030045355.1 Bryobacteraceae bacterium | reverse complement strand
TGCTCGCGCCAGGAACTGGTGCTGGCGATGCGGGACCTGCTGTTGGACGGCGAGCTGCGGCAACGTATGGAACGCCTGGCGGTGCAGCGCGCGGCGATGTTCAGTTGGTCCAGCAGCGCGGCGAAAACGCTGGAGGCGTACTACTGGGTGGCCGGGGCGGCGTCGAAGCGTGTGGCAGTGAGTAAATCCGGCTCCATAGTTCCTCGATAATCTCCGCGGTATGGCGAAGTATCTATGAAGGATGCACTGGCAAGAATCATTCCATTTCTTTTGGCGGGTCTGGCATTTGCGGCTACGCCGGCGACGGATTCCCCGCCTCCCAACGAGACGCTGCGCTACAGCGTCAACTGGCCGACTGGCTTAAGTTTGGGCGAGGCGACGCTGAGCGCGTCCAGTTCGTCCAAGAGCATGCATCTTGAATTCGACCTGGACGCCGGCGCTCCAGGATTTCCCGTCAGCGATAAATTCTTCTCCGACGCATCGAGCGGCTTTTGTTCGGCGGAATTCCGGAAGGTTACCTCTCAGGGATCCAAAAAAGTAGACGACGAAGAGAAATTCGATGCGAACACCGGTACGGTCATGCGCGGAACAGGCGCTGGGCAATCGGAGATGAACATGGATGCCTGCGGGAAAGACGCTCTCACTTTTTTGTATTTCGTGCGGGAAGAGCTGAGCCAGGGCCGCATGCCCCCGCACCAAACCGTCTTCTTTGGGGCGCCGTATGAAATCCACCTCGAATCCTCGGGCACCGAAAGCGTGAAGATCGCCAATAAGCCGGTGGAGACGGAGCACGTCAAGGCGTCGGTGGAGGGCCCGTCGTCCAACGTCAGTTTCGACCTTTACTTCCTCCAGGACAAGGCGCGAACACTCGCGCTGGTACGCGTTCCTCTCGCGATGGGAACGTTTTCGATGGAATTGACGAGATAGGCGATTTCTCGAGCGTCCGTGGCCCTTAAAGTCGCTTATTTCTCCCCGCTCCCGCCCGCGCGCAGCGGCATTGCCGATTATTCCGCCGCGCTGCTCGAAGAGCTGAAAAAGCTGGTGGACGTGGAGGTGTTTTCGTCAAGGCCTCTCTCGTTCAACCCGGATCGTTTCGACGTCGCACTCTATCAGGTGGGCAACAACGTTTACCACGATTTTTGTTACGAAACCGCGCTGGAACATCCAGGCGTAGTGGTGGTACACGAGGCGAACCTGCATCACTTGATCGCCGATATCACCATCAAGCGCGGCGATTGGGACGCGTACCTGCGCGCCATCGAGCAGGAAGGCAGCGAGAAAGATCGGGCCTATGCGGAGCGTGTGCGGCGTCTGGAAGTGGGACCCGACTACGAAGGCGTTCCGATGCTGCGCGGGCTGCTGAGCCGGTCGAAGGCCGCGATCGTGCACAGCGGGTGCGTGGAAACCCAGCTCCGCGCGGCGGGATTCTCGGGCGCCGTGGCTCGCATCCCGCACGGCGCGTGGATTCCCGCGGCGAACCGCCTGGAGTTTCGCGAACGCCTGGGCCTCAATGAAACCACACCGCTGATCGGCATTTTCGGTTTCCTCAAGCCGTACAAACGCATCGCCGAATCGCTGCGTGCCTTCCGCCGGCTGGTACGCGTGCAACCTTCGGCCAAGCTGATCCTAGTGGGCGAAGCGCATCCGGAGATGCAATTGGATGGGATGATCCGGTCGCTCGACCTCGGCCTGCACGTTCGCGCTCTGGGCTTCCGGCCCATCGAGGAATTCGTCGGCTATGTGGCAGCGTGCGATATCGTCCTGAATCTGCGCTATCCGACGGTGGGAGAAAATTCGGGAACGCTCATGCGCGCCCTGGGGCTCGGCAAGGCGGTGATCGTTTCCGACGTTGGAAGCTTCAGCGAACTTCCGGAAACCATCTGCTTGAAAGCGCCCGTGGATGCAGGGGAGGAGGATCATCTTTTCGAATATCTGAACCTCCTGGTGAGCCGCCCCGATGTGCGCAGAGCGCTGGGCGCGCGGGCGCGCGAATGGGTGGAGACCGAATGTACGTGGCCCAAGGTAGCCGAGCGCTACGCGAAGTTCTTGGAGCGGATCGCGGCCAACGGCGCGGAGCCGGCCGAACCAGCCGGGGATGTGGCGGCCATTGCCGATTCCGAATCTCCGGCCGGGGCGAGCGTGCAGCCGGAATATATTCTGTCCTGGGCTCCCGATGCCTCGGCCAGAGCGTATATGGAAACACATCTCACGCGTTTCGAAAAAACGCTCGCCATCACGCCGATGGGCAGCGCTGAAGATCGCGTACTCGAGATGGGTTCTTATTTGCAAATCACGCCCGCGCTCAAGACGCGCTTGGGTTATGGCGAGGTGCGCGGCTGCTACTATGGCCCGGCGGGAAAGGTGGACCGGCGCAGCGTACAATCGAGCGACGGCGAGCGCTTCGAGTGCACGCTGGAATTGTTCAATGCCGAGAAGGACCGTTTCCCCTATGACGACGGCTATTTTTCGACGGTCCTGTGTTGCGAGCTGGTGGAACATCTCACCGAAGATCCGATGCACATGATGGCGGAGATCAACCGGATTTTGCGGCCCGGAGGGCACCTGGTGCTGACCACCCCCAACATCGGTTCCTTGCGCGCGATCGCGGCGATTCTGTCGGGGTATCATCCGGGGTTCTTTCCCGCCTACATCCGGCCGCGCGCGGAAGGCGAGGAGCCGGAGGCACGCCACAATCGCGAATATACGCCGCGCGAAATCGCGCTGCTGCTGCACTATGCCGGGTTCGAAACCACGCTCCTCGAGACTGGACCTTTCCGTGAGGAGCCCAAGCCCGAGCACGAGTGGGTGAAGCATCTGCTGGCTCGCTACGAGCAACCCGAGGATCTGCGTGGCGACGGCATCTATGCCGTGGGCCGCAAGACCGGGCCAGTCCGCGAGCGCTTTCCGGCGTGGCTGTATCAATGAATCACCGGGCGAGGAACCGCAGGGCGAGCCGCGCGGCCTATCAGAACCTGGAAGTTCGCGCCGCCGGCGCGACGCTCGAAGTCTCCTTCACTCTACCGAACAGCCCGCGTGAGAAGGATTCGTCGGTTGGTTGCCAGTTCTACGATCCGGCGGCGGGCTTGTTCATCGAGGAAGGCCCGTGGACGCCGGCCGCGCCGAAGGTGGCTCTCGCGATTCCGTTTCCGCCAGCACCGGGGAGCTACGAGCTGCGGATCGCCGAAGTCGGGCCGGAGGGATGGGCTCATGCTCGGGGCCGGCCGTTTCTGCGCATCCTGGCCGAAGTGAATGACGGCGGCAAGGTCCGTGTGCTCTCCGAGGAAATCACCACGCTGCGCGCGATTCGCTGGTGGAGCTTTTGGACTGCGTTGCCCAAATTGTTCGCGCGTCCGTTGCGAGCCATCGCGCAAAACCACCGGTTGATCCGTTCCATGGCGCGGCGCGACATTCTGGCGCGCTATCGCGGGTCCTTCGGTGACGTGTTTTGGACGGTGCTCAATCCGCTGCTGCTGATGTCGACGTATTTTTTCGTCTTCGGCATCGTGCTCCAAACGCGCTTCGGCCCGGACCAAAGCCGCACCGGCTTCGCGCTGTATTTTCTCGCCGGCATGCTGCCATGGCTCGCGTTTTCCGAGCCCGTCGGGCGGGCGGCGTCCGTGATCCT
>JASIGB010000352.1:0-2921 GCA_030045355.1 Bryobacteraceae bacterium | reverse complement strand
GCGTGGCGGCGTCGAAGACGATTTCATCGCTCTGGCAGGAGCGCTCGATCACTTCCTGGAGCTTTCCGGCATCGCACGGCTTGGTGAGAAACTGGTGCGCCGCCCGCACCACTCGCATGGCGGCCTCGGACTCGAATTGGCCGGAAAGCACGATGCGAATCATCGCGGGGTAGCGTTCCCTCACCCGTTGGAGCAGTTCCGCGCCGTCCATTTCCGGCATGCGCATGTCGGTCACGATGACATCGTGGGCTTCGCGCGCCAGGATTGCGAGAGCTTCCGCGCCGCTCGAGGCGAATGTCATTTTCCACTGTTTCCGGCAGGGGTGCAGCATGCGCTCCAGGCCTTCCAGAATTCTGGGTTCATCGTCGACGAACAGAATCCGCTTCATGAAACTCCGACCCCCGGCGCCGCAGTGGCTTCCGGGCTGGCCGCGCGCGGCCCTTCGAGCGGCAGCGAGACGATAAACGTGGTGCCTTGCGGGAAGTTAGGCTCAAACGCGATCCTGCCGCCATGTTTTTCCACCACGATATTGCGCGCGATGGCCAGTCCCTGGCCCGTGCCCCGGCCAACTTCCTTGGTGGTGAAGAACGGATCGAAAATTCTCGCCTGATTTTCGGCGGGAATGCCGCAACCGGTGTCGCTGATGGAGATCACCGCTTCGTCGTTCACCTGGCGGGTGCGCACGCAAATTTTGCCGCGTCCGCCAGCCGTATTGACTACGTCGCCTATGGCATGCGCGGCGTTAACCAGGAGATTCAGGAACACTTGATTCAGGTCGCCGATATCACAGCAGACCGGCGGCAGCTCGCCGAAGTCGGTCTCCACGTCGGAGACGTACTTCAGCTCGTTGCGGGCGACGATGAGCGCGTCGGAAAGCGCCTTGTTGAGGTTGGCCGGCTTCTTCTCGTTGCTGCCGGGATGCGCGAAGGCCTTCATGGCGCGCACGATGGCGGCCACACGGTCTACGCCGTCGAGAGATTGCTCGAGCGCCCGGGGAATCTCGCGCTCCAGATAGGCGGCATCGGTCTGCTGCTGGACGGCCCGAATCGCCTCGACGATCTCCTGGACGATGGGGCCGGAAACAACGCCAGAATCCGTGGCCTGTACCAGCCGTTCATACCATCCAAGCACCTTCTGCCGCTCGCGAAAAGTGTCGCAGAGAAAACGCAGGTTATCTCCGACGTACTGGATGGGAGTGTTGATCTCATGGGCGATGCCGGCGGCCAATTGTCCCACCGCCTCCAGCCGCTGCGCGTGTTGGAGCTCGATTTCCAGCCGCTTTTGCTCGCTCACATCCTGCGCCGTCACCAGAATGGTCCGGCGGCCGTGAATTTCCACAAAATGGTCGGAGACCTCCACATCTACGATGCGCCCGTTCCGGGCGATATGTTTTCGAAAGCCGCGCCAGGGCCTGGCCGGATTCAGCTCCTCGATGGTGCGTTTGAGCCGCGCCTGGTCGGCCGGGGGGTAGAGGTCGGTGAGGCGCATGCGGTGAAACTCTTCCCGTGAGTACCCGTAGGTGCGGCAGGCGGCGTCGTTCACCTCCACGATTTCCAGGGTCTCGACGTCGCAGGCGAAAACCGCGTGCGGGATGGCGGAGAACAGCAGACGGAACGACTTTTCGCTCCTCTCCAACTCCGCCACCGTGGTTTTCCACTGCGTGACGTCGCGCGAAATCCCGACGATCATTTGCTCGGGCGGCACTCCGGCCATCACCGGCACCTTCGTCGTGGCCACCCAGCGCGATTTTCCGGAGCGGCTGAGCAGTTCGACTTTCGAAATTACCGGTTTTCCCGACTCGCGGATTTTCGCATCGTCGGTCTGGATGGCCGCCGTGGTTTCGGCGTCGAAGTAGTCCGCGTCGCTTCGCCCGATCGCGTCGTCCGGCTGGGCGACACCGAGCAGCGGCGCCAGCGCCCGGTTAATGCGAATGAACTTGCCGAGTGCATCCTTGAAATAGATGTAATCGGGAATGTGGTCCAGCAGAATGCGTAGCAGATCGCGTTCGTGCGCCAGCTCCGATTGCACCTTCGAGAGGGGTTCGAGGATTAAGCGACGGATCGTGACGTGAACCAGGATCATGGACGAGATCAGAGTGGAGGCGAACAAGGCCAGTGCGAGTTCGCGCATCCGGCCCGACTCGCGCTGCAACTTGCTCATGCGGGGGTCCAGGTCGGCCGTGAGATTTCCGTCGAATGAGGCTAATCTCGCTTCCAGTTTCTCCGCCTGCATTCTTAGCAGCCTGATCTTTGGCTCCAGGCTCCGGGCCATGTTCTTCGATCCGCGCGGAATTGGGTAGGTGCTATTTGCCTCGTCCAGAAAGTTCCGTACGTCGCCTGCCAAACGCAGACCGCCATGGAAGCGCGGGGCGGCGATGTCCGGCAATCGCACAAACGCGTTCAGGTACTCGATGGCACGATTTCCATCGGCCGCCGCATGGTCCAGTTCCGTGGGATCTTGCCTGAGAAAGCCGCTTTCATAACCGCGGATGGCTCGCAGGAATGCGGTTCTGGCGCTATGGGCGTTCCGGGCCGCGGGGATCAGTGTCTCGGAGACGGTTGTCAGATCCTGTTCGCTTCTCAGCCGGACCAGGTAATCCACCAAGGTGGACAAAAGGTACCCAAACGCAAGGATGGCGATGCTCATCCAGATCCGGAATCTGATGTTCAGCCCGCCCATACCTTCCCCGCACCGAAGCCCACCGTACTCATCGGCGCAACCCGGCGGATTCTCTAAGCCGTGTTGGGGCACGGGTGACGCGGTTCAAAACTGACCGGGGGCGGCCGATAAACAATGTAGGAAAACCAGAGAGGCCGTGCCGGTTTCGAGCATTGACGCCGCGTCGGGTGGAAGATCCAGGCGACTTTTGACGATTGTCGTGGCCCTGGGGGTCACGGCGTCGGTATCGATTTTCGTCGCCA
>JASIGB010000351.1:0-3086 GCA_030045355.1 Bryobacteraceae bacterium | reverse complement strand
ACTGGAAATTCAATCCCGCGAGCGCGAAGGAATCAAAATCTTCGATCTCAGCGGTAAGCTGACGGTCGGCGGCGCTTCCGATCTTCGCGAACGCGTGACGGCCGAGGCTACCGGCGGCAGTTTGCAGCAGCTTTTGAATCTCAAAGAGATCGAGTACATCGATAGCACCGGCCTCGGCACCTTGGTCATCTGCTTCATGGCCGTGCAAAAGGCCGGCGGCGCGCTGAAGCTGGTGAATCTGAACCGCCGCAACCTGGAGCTGGTGCTGCTCACCAAGCTCTCCACGGTCTTCCAGATTTTCAACGAAGAGCAGGAAGCCATCAACAGCTTTTTCCCCGATCGCGACATCAAACATTTCGATATTCTCGCGTTCGTGCAGGCGCAAAAGGAATCCGGACAGTAATCTGATGTTTGGTCGCCGCAAGAAGACGCTCGTGCCCGTAGGCGCGGCGGCGCCGCCTTTCGAGCTCACCGGCCTGGACGGATCGACGCGCACGCTCCAGGAGATTTTGTCCGCCGGACCCGCGTTATTCGTCTTCTATAAGATCAGTTGCCCCGTTTGCCAGCTCACCCTCCCCTACCTGCAGCGCCTTGCAGCCAATCCGTCGCTTCAGGTGATGGGAATCTCACAAGATGATTCCGGACCCACGCGCGGGTTCAACGAGCGTTTGGGCATAAAGTTCTCCACGCTGCTGGATCTTGGGAGCGAAGGCTATCCGGCCAGCAATGCCTATGGCATCATCTCGGTTCCGGCGCTGTTTCTGGTCGAGAGCGATGGCACCGTCGCACGCTCGTTTAACGGTTTTTCCAAACGCGACCTGGAGGAGATCGGCGCGCGCGCCGGCGTCGCACCCTTCGGCCCTGAAGATCACGTGCCGGAATGGAAGGCCGGTTGAGGCTCCAAGAATTAGGTCCCGGTCGGGACCTTGCGCGCGTTCCCTGGACTCGGGCGTGCCTACCTCCCGCGCGAGGCCTGTGGCTCTGCCCGGCTGGAGCACGGACGGGACGGCTATTTCAGGCCATTCACCAAATAGAGCGTGGAACTATCGCGCTGGTAGCTGAACGCGTAGGACTGGCCGTCGGCCGACAGGCGGGCGTCCTCGAAGAAGAAGGCGCTGCGATCGGGGAGCTTGAGATCGCGCACCGTCTCCAGGCGCCCGGAACGTGCGTCCATGCGCAGGATGGCGGCCTTGCGCTGCTCGGCGTCGGTGCGCTCGAGGAATATGTGCGCGCCATCGGCGCTCCAGCGGATGACGGAAGTGTCGGAGCCGATCGTGCCGAGCAGAATCGTGGGGCGGCCGGCGAGCGAGAGCAGGCTGGCTTTGCCGTCGCGAACCGAGATGACCGATCGTCCGTCGGGCGAGACGGCGGTGGCGCGCACGCCGGGCGGGGTGACGGGATGGATTTGATCGCTCGCCAAATCGTACGTGTAGGTGCGGGGCGGCTGGGCGGGTTCGTTGCCCGTGAAGAGGATGTGTTGGCCATCCGGAAACCATTCGGCCGTTTCTGGCTGGATTCCAGCGGTGCGCAGGGGCTTTTCCTCGCCGGCTCCGGCGGGCAGCAGCACGATTTGCAGGTTGGCCCCGTTCTTGCGCAGACAAGCGACCCATTTGCCGTCGGGGGACAACGCCGGACGATTTCCATAACCCAGCCGTACGGCGGGCGAGCCATCGGTGGAACGCAGATAAATGGCCGAATTTTGCCCTTGTCCTGAGGACAGCTCCATCAATACGATTTCCTTGCCGTCATTGGAGATGTCGCGTATGGCGGAAGTATCCAGCCAGCCGAGATCGGTTTCCTCCTTCGCGCCGGGAGTAAGGCAGCGGATTCCGATCCTGGAATCGATATTGACTACCAGCATGCGGCCGTCGGGAGCGATGTCCTCGACGCTGGGCCATCCGGCGATTTGAGTGAGCAGACGCTCGTGGCCGCTGAGATCGACGGTGTAGATGCCGGGATCACTCCCCGTGCGTTCGCCCGCGAACCAGAGCTGCGAGTCGTTGGGCGACCAGACCAGGCCTGCGACACCGCGCCATCCTTGTGACAGAATGCGGGTGCGGCGCCGGGTGTCACTGTCTTTGAGCGAAATGGTCTTGAGTGAGAAGCCCCCGCCGGTGTTAAGGTCGAAGAAAGCGACGCGGTCGCGGTGGCGCGAGACGCGTAAGAAAACCGGCGGCCGCAGGGACGAGGTCTGATAGAGGACGTTGCCGATCGGGTACTCGATGCGGTGCTGGCCGTTCAGGGTGCGGATGACGGCGAGCGCATCGCCGGATGGGCTCCAGTCGGCGGACGAAACGTTCTCCAGCACCGGGCGAGGAGCGCCGCCCGCCAGTGGCGCGCGGGCCAGAGTTCCGAGGGTGCTGCTGGGGCCGGCGCCGAGCAGGATCGCCATCTCACCCGAGGCGGAGATGGATTGGATGGTGCCGGAGGGCAGATCCAAGGGGCGCGCTTCCCGGCTGCCGGGTTGAGCGACGAAGAAGGCCGGCGATGCGCCGTCCCATACAGCTGAGTAGACGATGGTTCCGTTGGGCGCAAAGCGGGAGCCGATGATATCGCCCTGGCGGAACGTTAGGCGCTGGAAAGTGACCGGCTCTTTGTGAAACAGGCGCAGACTGCCCCAGACGCCTGCGCCGATTCCTAGCAGGGCGGCGAGAACCACGGGAGCGATCCAGCGGCGGCGAGTACGGGCGCGGGCAACGGGCTCCGGCGGCGCTTCGAGCAGTTCGAGTACTGCTTCGAGCGCAAGCTTCACATCGACGATGTGCTGGATTCGCCGGTTCGGATCCTTCTTTAAGCATTGCGCGATGATCCATTCGAGCTCGCGCGGAACGTGGGAGACGAGGGTGGAGAGGGGAGCGGGTTGTTGGTTGATCACGCTGGCGAGAGTGGTGATGACGTTGTCTCCGGCGAACGCCCTGCGCCCGGTGACCATCTGGTAAAGAAGCGCGCCGAAGGAAAAGATGTCGGAGCGCGTGTCGGCGCGGCCGCCTTGCGCCTGTTCGGGCGACATATACGCGGCAGTTCCGAAAACCAGGCCGGCCTGGGTGGTGAGCGGGGCGGTTTGATCGGGATCGGGAGCATTTTCG
>JASIGB010000350.1:0-7836 GCA_030045355.1 Bryobacteraceae bacterium | reverse complement strand
CCATCACCTACAGCGTCAACGGCAAGCAGTACGTGGCCGTGGTGGTCGGCAACGGCGGCGCACACGCCATCACCTGGCCGCCGCTGGTGCCGGAGATCAAGAATCCGTCAGGCGGCGGCGCGGAACTCTGGGTGTTCGAGCTGCCGTCGGCTAAGTAGCGCGCTTTTTGGTGATTTCCACCAGGCCCCGGTCGCCGTCGACTTTCACCCAATCGCCGGTTTCGATGATCGCGAGCGGGTCTTGGTCGAGTTCCGTGACTGCGGGGACACGGGTCACCACTGCGCCAAGGGCGATTTTGGTGGTCATTTTGTTAAAAACCATCGCCAGCGGCGCAGATTTTGTGAAGCGCGTCATGTGAAACGCGTTGGACCAACCGGACGATCCCTTCGCGCCGGGAAATACCAGCACCTTATCTTTGAAGCTTTGCCCGTACAGCTCATGCCGCGTTTCAATGATGGTTCCAGTCATCGGGTCGATGCCGCCCCATCCGGAGATGGTTTCGCGCGTGACCAGAGCCTCGCCTTCAGCGCAGCCACCCACGATGCCGCGGCCGCGCAGGACGATTTTCTTTGGCGTGACGGTTGCCGCGCTCATCGCAGTTCTCCACTCCAGCGGCCGGTCAAAGCGGCGTTAATGCAATCTTTCGTGGCGCCGAACCAAGCCTGAACGCCGGTCATCGCGGGCAGATAATGGACCTGCTTAGCCGAATCGACCGCCGCAACCTTGGTGCCCTTGGGAACCGCGCGTGCGATGGAGGAGCAGGTGTCGGTCATGACGATGGCGCCGGCGGCTTCGATGATTTTGGTAAATCCGATGAGATCGGCCTCCGCCTTCACCGCGCGCGAAGTAAACATCCACAAGTGCGTTTTGATCCTCTTGCCCTCGAGCAGACCCGCGACCTCACGAAACTGTTCCAGTGAGGCGTGCGGGCAGCCGAGCATCACGTAATCCACATCGAGATCGCGGCCATTAGCATTCAAAACATCATAGACATGCCGGCGTTCGTCGGCCCCATAGCGCATCGTGATCCGGGGCCCCCGCCCGCCCAGGGCCATTTCCAAAGTATCGGCCTCCGGCGTGACGCCGACCATGTGATACATCTCGACGCCGCCCGAGGACGCCGCGGCAGCGCCCAAATGTTTGTGGCGCAGCGGATCGGCCCCGCGAATCGCGCCGGTGATTACGGGAATTTCCTCTTCCACCGCCTCGCCGATAAAATACCCCAGCATGCCCCAATCCATCACGCTGTCTACCGGCGTTTCGACTTCGATGCGATGCGTGGCGCGGCGATATTCATCGCGATGAAAGCCCCAGTCCGGAATTTTTCCGGTCAGCATGGCTGCGCTGGTGCTTTCGCGGCCTTCGGTATTGGTGCGCGCGCCGATTACCGAGTTGCAGTAGACCACGGCCGACGATTCCATCCAGGCGCAGTGCTCGCCCTTCGCCGGAAAATTGCCCGCCAGGTACGGCGTGCAGGTTTTCATGATTTGGACGCCGTGACGCGCGAGGGCGGCCTCGTCCGCGCGCTGGTGCTCCATGGCCTCGCGCGACATCCCGAGCTCGGCCCAATGATTCAAGTCCATGCCGCCCTGGAGATGGCAACAATTCCCGGCCGCGGCCGGCACGGAGAGGATTTCGCCCGCGTCCAGATCGTAAAGGGAAAACACCGCCTCAAAGCTTCGGTCGCCCGAATGGTCTTCGAAGTATTTTTGCAGAAACAGCGTGGAAGACCCGGGGACGCCCGCGACGTTTTTCGTATCCACGAAGCGCTCCGCACCCAAGGCCTCGGCATAGCGCACCAACAATTCCATGGCTTTTTGTTTGGCGGGCCCGCCGGCGCCGTCCAGCATAGCCTTCTCGTCGTCAGTCAAGATCATCCTTTACTATTGTGCTCCATCAAGCCGCTGACTCCGTCGATGATGTTCACCGCCGCGGCCCACAGGAATCGGATGCCGAGAAAGACGCCCAGGATCAACTGGAAACCGAACCATGCGTCCAACCCGATCAGTGCCGCCGCAGCGAACAGGCATGCGATTCCCTGCCGCAGACTGCGTTTCGCGGCAGGCCGTCCGTGGAACCTTTCGTAGATCTCGGGGTCGTGAAACATCCCGGCCACTCGGCCGCTCGAATCCAAAATCTGGCAGCCCAGTCCCGATACGGCCGCGACCTTCTCGCGTGCGTGGCGTTCGGCGCCGGCCAGACTATCGAAGATGAGCGGAGCGTCCTGCCCCTCGCACATGCGCATGGTCTGGACGTCGAAATGGAACACGGCGTATTGCGATTCGGTCATGGCCGGCCCCCAGTAGGTGGCGCGTCTGGTGGATTTGGCTTGCGGCCCGGGAGTCATGCGGCGGCGGGCTGGCGATTGGCAAGCGCCACAAGGGGCATCGTCATGAAAGTAGTAACCAGAGCCATCAAAATCATCATGGAGAACAGCGTCGGTGAGATCATCCTGCGATCCAGCCCGATATTCAAGATCACCAGTTCCACTAGGCCGCGCGTGTTGACCAGGGCGCCCACGGTGAACGAATCGCGCCAAGGCAGGCCGCGCGCACGCAACGCGAAAGCGCACCCGAACAGCTTGCCGAAAATCGCAACGGCGATGATGGCGGCGCAATACGCCCAAAGCAGCGGTCCGGAAATGAGCCCGATGCTGGTGCGGAGGCCGGTAAAAGCGAAAAATAGCGGCAGGAGAAGCGCGCCGGTGACGGGCTCCACGACCTTAGCGAACCCCGCATCGCGCGGCATGGCCAAGCCGGCCACGAAAGCTCCGAATAGTGCGTGCACGCCGAGGGCCTCGGTGGCGAAACTGGAAAGGAGCAGTACCAGCATAGCGTCGGCGAAGCGCGGAGCGCGGCGCCTGAGCAGCGGGCGCGCTCCATAGAACATGATGGCGCCGTACAAAGCCAGACCCACCACCGATCTCAGCCAAGCCGTGGCGGATGCGGCGAGCAGCAACGCGACAAAGCTCCAGGCCGCGACGTCATCTACCGCGGCGCAGGAAATCGCGATGCTGCCGGCGCGCGAATGGAGCATCCCGCTTTCGGTGAGAATGCGGGCCAGGACGGGAAATGCCGTAATGCTGATGGCGGCCGCCATGAACAGCACGAACGCCGGAAGCGGGACATCGCTATGCAAGTCGCGATGCAGCGGAAACGCCAGCAAGCTCCCCAACAGAAAAGGCGCTAGCATGCTGGCGCTGCTGGCGGCAGTGGCCAAGCCCCGCAGTCCGGGAGTATCGCGCGGCCGCACCTCCGTTCCCACCACGAAAAGAAACAGAACGAGCCCGATTTGGCTCAGCACGTTGAGACCGCCGAGGCCGTTCGCCGGAAATAAGTTTGCGAACGTTCCCGGCGCCACCCGCCCGAAGAGCGAAGGGCCCAGCAGGATTCCAGCGGTCATCTCGCCGACCACGCGCGGCTGTCCGATGTGCTGGAACACAGCGCCCACAAGGCGGGCTATCGCCAGGACGACAACGATCTGCAGAAGTAGTAGCTGGAGGGTTGGAATAGAGACAGGATAGCCTAGCAGGTGGATCAGCCGCGCTCTTCGAGATGCTTTAACCGCGCATCCAGGACTTCCTCGACGCGCCGAAGCTCGGCGCGCCAGAGATCGCGCATGTCATCGAAGCGCTTGTCGACCATGTCGAAACGTTTGTCCATGGCCTCAAATTTGGAATCCTGTTTGTCAAAACGGGCATTAATATAGGCAATGACAAAGCCGATCAGCGCGGCATTGAATAGCATCGGGATGCCGAGCGCGATGTAGAGCTGTTCGTTGGTCACCAAAGAATAGATGCTCCGAATAGTTTATTTTCTCATAATCAGCCGTCCACATTTGCCGCGACGCGCTCGCGGAGTTCGCCGGGATCAATATCGTGTACGCTTCCCTTCCCGGCTAGATCCAACGCGTGCGCGGCCGCGGCGCCCATCGCGATGCAAGGACCCATCACGCGAACGCTGGACAACGCGGTCGCGTCGCCATCGATGCAGCGGCCGGCCGCCACCAGATTGTCAACGCCCGGCGGCGTCATGCTTCCGAGTGGCACGTAGTGGACATGGTCAGGGGCGAACGGCTCCCAGACGTAGCCCTCGGCGTTGTGATGCTGCTCAAGCGGCCACGCGGTGCGCGCCACGCTATCCGGGAACTTCACGCCGGCGCGCACTTCGTCCACGGTCAAATGATGGCGCCCGACGATCCAGCGCGTCTGGCGGATGCCGGGCAGCCCGTACGCGCGCACGCGGGCATTTCCGAAAGCTTCGGGAAACTCCGAACGCAGAAACGTCATGGTGCGGTCGGCCTGTTCCTTGCCCTCCAGACCGGTTTTCGATGCTCCCAATGGATCCATGGGATTTTCGATGTGCGTCATGTTCACCACCGCGGTGGCGCGCCCGGGGAAGCTCATCGCGAAGCCATCGCGCCGGATCATGCCATAGTGCGCGCCACGCTCGCGAATACGCTCGGACATTTCGGCGCGGCTGGGCTTATGCGCTTCATCGAAGTTCTCGATCACGATCATCTGCGATCCGTAAATCAGGCCCTCGGCTGGTTCCTGGCACTCCAGGCCCGCCTGCCAGACCACGGCAGCATCGCCGGTGGAATCCACGAATCCATCGGCCCGCACGACCACGTCCCCGTAGCGCGTGGCGAGTTCCAGCGCTGCAATGCGTCGGACTTCCCAGCGTACGTCGCGCAAAATCGCCCCTACCAGCGGCGTGATCTTCAGTTCTAAAACCTTGCGCTCCACCCAGCGGCCGAGCGCGACTTCATCGTACAAGGCGTTCAACGACACGCCGCCCATGACGATATGCAGATCTCCGGTGGCACCCAAATCGTGAATGATATCGTCGGCGATTCCGTGAGTCAGTTGCTTGTTCTGCGGCGGATTGCCGAACAGGCCCACGATCATGCCGATGATGGAATTGACAGCCTGGCCTCCAAGCGACGGCAATCCGTCGATCAAGATAACATCGCGGCCCAGGCGCGCCGCTTCGATGGCGGCGGAAACTCCCGAAATTCCCGCGCCGATTACGCAGATGTCGGCCTTGTGCTCTCGTACGGATGCTCCGTTGCGGCGCAAAACGCGCGTTTCCGGGCGAAAGGGACGGTCGAGCACTAGCTACCCATCTTGAGCGCGTTCTTGAGGAATACGAAGCGATCCACCCACTCATCGATCAGCTTGCTGGTTGGCTTCCCCGCCCCGTGGCCGGCGCGCGTTTCGATGCGAATCAAGATCGGCGCCGAGCCTTGCTGCGCCTGCTGCAATGTGGCTGCGTATTTCAAGCTGTGGCCGGGCATCACGCGATCGTCGTGATCGGACGTAGTGATCAGGGTCGGCGGATAAGCGACTTTACGGATGTTGTGCAGCGGCGAATAGGCGCGCAGCACCTTGAAGTCCTCCGGATTCGCCGACGATCCGTACTCGCCCACCCATTGCGTTCCGAATCCGAAGTTCTGGAATCGCAGCATGTCCATGACACCCACGGCCGGCATCGCCGCGCCGAACAGGTCCGGGCGTTGATTGAGCACGGCGCCGATCAGCAGACCGCCGTTGCTGCCTCCGAAGATCGCCAGTTTGGGCGTCGAGGTGTACTTGTGGGCGATCAGCCACTCGGCGGCCGCGATGAAATCGTCGAACACATTTTGTTTTTTCGCGCGCATCCCGGCCTGGTGCCACTCCTCGCCGTATTCCGATCCGCCGCGAATATTCGCCAGTGCATAGATGCCGCCCATCTGCATCCATTCCACGTATGCCGGGCGATAGACCGGCGTCTCGGCGACATCGAATCCGCCATAGGCATACAGCAGGGTCGGATTGTCGCCATCCAATTTCAGGCCTTTCTTGTAGCTCAAGAACATCGGCACGCGCGTGCCGTCTTTGCTCGAATAGAAGACCTGCTTCGTCTCGTACTCGGAGAGATCCACTGGAATTTTGCTCTCGCGGATGACCGAGCTCTTGCCGGTTTGAAGATCGAGGCGATAAATGGCGGGCGCGATGGTGAAGCCCTCGAACTGGTAGAACATTTCCTTATCGGAAAGGCGCGCGCCGGACCATGCGGCAGTGCCATACCCCGGCATCGCGATGTCTTCCGCGGTCTTACCGGAGGAGCGGCCATCCAGGCTGACCAAGCGCGCGGCCGAATGCGCATCCTTCATGTAAGAGAGCAGCAGCTTGCCGTCGGCGATCTGCGCGCCATCGAGCGTTTCGCGACCTTCAGGCGCAACTTCCCTCCAATTCGCCCGCTCGGGACGATTCAAATCCATCGCGATCACGCGGCCGCGCGGCGCGCCGTCGTTGGTTTGCAAATACAGTGTCGAGCCGATCACGGCGATCGGGCCGTAGGAGTGATCCGCGGACGGGATCAACATCACTGTGCGTGGGCTCGTCGAACGCAGATCCTGGTAGGCGAGCAGGTTCGTCCCTGGCACACCCGTGTATATGTAAAGCAACAGATATTGCCCACCCTCGGTGACGAGTGGATCGATGGACCACGTGGGATAATCCGGGCGCTCGTAAATCAGCTTGTCGGCTGACTGCGAATCGCCCAGTTTATGGAAATAGACCTTCTCGTCGAGCGCCGCCACCGTCAACAGTTTCGCCGGCGGTGGCTCCGGGTAGCGCGAGTAATAAAAACCGCCATTGTCGGCCGCCCAGGAAATGACGCTGCCCTTGGTCCACTGAATCACATCCGGCAAATCCTTGCCGGTTTCCACATTGCGCACGTGCCACTCAGCCCAATCCGAACCGGCCTGCGCCACCGCGTAGGCCCACAGCTTTCCATTCCAGCTCGTCGATTCGCCATCCAGCGCCGCGGTCCCATCCTTGCGGAAAGTGTTGGGATCGAGCAGGACGCGCGACGGACCGCGGAGAGAATCCGTGACGTATACCACCGATTGATTTTGCAATCCCGAATTGCGGCTGTAGAAATAATGATCGCCGGCTTTGTGGAAGTCGCTGAAACGCTCGTAATTCCACAGTTCGGTGAGATGCTGCTGAATTTCTTCCCGCCCGGGCAGTTTGTCCAGATACCCGAACGTCAATTGGTTCTCTTCCGCGACAAACTTCTTCGTCGAGGGGGCATCGGCATTTTCGAGCGGCCGGTAATGGTCGGCGATTTTCACGCCGTGGTAATCGTCCACCTGGTTGCTGCGGGGAGGAATCGGATAATTGAGCCTGGCGGAAGTGCCGGCCGCCAGAAAAAGCGCCAGGCACCCAACGGCGAGGGGAAATGTTTTTACTACTCTCTTCAAGGTTGGCCTTTCGGCTCTATTGTCGCACTCCCGATTCAACTTCAAACGCCCCGTTCCGGCGCGATGGTGCCGGTCTCCATTGCGGGAGCGGCCCGTTGAGATCAAGGCACGATACAATTGATGTTTTCAGGCTAGAAACAATATTGCGGTACGCTGTAACGGCGTCCACCGAACCTCTCGCCTCTTCTTCGTCTGCCGAAGTAGAGCGGCGGGCGATCTTCGGAGGTGAATCGAGAATGGATCAAAAACGCGGCACTCCGGCCTCGGTGGAGACGTCTGTAGCGCCGCCGCTACCGGCGATCGAAACGCCGGGCAAAGGACGGCCGCCTAGCCCTCCTCCGCCGCGGCGGCGGCACGTGTGGGGATGGCTGCTGCTATTGGCGATCCTGGGCGCGGGAGCGTATTACTGGTCCCAGCGCACCCCGGTCACATCCCCAGGCGCCAGCGCTACCAGAGGCGGGCGTGATGGACAAATGTCGAATGGCCCGGCGCCCGTGGACGCGGCCACAGCGGTGAAGGGCAACATCGGCGTGTACGTCACGGGACTGGGCGCCGTCACTCCCATCTACACCGTCACCGTCAAGA
>JASIGB010000349.1:0-5554 GCA_030045355.1 Bryobacteraceae bacterium | reverse complement strand
TCATCGCTGCCGCAATTTTTAAAATGTCGCCGGCCCTGGCACAGGGTCTCCCCCCCTCTCCCGGAATCGGCCCGCCCATTGGCGCTCAGGCGCAAAAGTCGGCCCAAGCTTCTGCTCCCGTTGACTTTACCGGCTATTGGGTCTCCGTCGTGTCCGAGGATTGGCGCTGGCGTATGGTGACGCCCATCAGAGGCGATTTTGCTAGTATTCCTTTAAACAATGAAGGCCGCCGTGTTGGAAATGCTTGGGATCCGGACAAAGACATCGCCGCCGGCGAACAATGCAAGGCCTACGGCGCGCCCGCCATCATGCGCGTCCCCGGCCGCCTGCACATCACCTGGGCCGACGAAAACACCCTCAAGATCGAGACCGACGCCGGAACGCAGACGCGGATGCTGTATTTCATTCCGCTTCAAGTGCGTACTCATGGCGTGGGCGTAGCTCTGGTAAGGACCTGGCAGGGCTATTCCGAGGCGAATTGGGAACGCCCCGTCCGCGGCTCAGGATCCCCCGGCTTCGGTCTCGGCGCAACCCGCGAAGGCGCGCACGGTAAATCGCTTGAAGTGATCACGACCGATTTGCGCTCCGGCTACCTGCGCAAAAACGGCCCGCCGTATAGTGAAAACACCGTGCTCAAGGAATACTACGACCTTCACAAGGAAGCCAACGGCGATACGTGGTTCACGGTGACAACCATCGTGCAAGATCCTACTTATCTGACGGAACCGTTCGTCACCAGCACCGATTTCAAGAAAATTCCCGACGGCCAAGGCTGGAGCCCCACTGCGTGCACAGCCAAATGAAACGAGATATAATCATGACCCGAAAGATGCCCCAAAGACTTTTCACCGCCGCTCTGCTGATCGCGGCCTCCGCTACGGTCTCAGGTACTTTGCAAGCCCAATTCGGCGGTCCTCCGCCGCCGCAGCCGGTTCGCCCCGGCAAACAAGTCGCGCCCGAGGATCTGACCGGCTATTGGGTTTCCATCGTCACTGAGGACTGGCGCTGGCGCATGGTCACGCCTGCCAAGGGCGACTTCACCAGCGTGCCGCTCAACCAGGAAGCCCGCAAAGTCGCGATGGAGTGGGATCCGGATAAAGACACCAAGGACGGCAACGCCTGCCGCGCTTACGGCGCCGCCGGATTGATGCGCGAGCCTACGCGAGTTCACATCACCTGGGCGGACGATAACACGCTCAAGGTGGAGACCGACGCCGGCACGCAAACGCGCCTCTTCCATTTCAACGCCCCCGCGACGACCAAGGAAGCTGCGAGCTGGCAGGGCTACTCGGTTGCGACTTGGGACGGTCTACGGCCTCCGCCGCGTGGCCGTGCCGCCGCGCAGCCGGCCCCGCAGGGCGGATCGCTCAAGGTGGTCACAACCGATCTGAAGCCCGGCTATCTGCGCAAGAACGGCCTCCCGTACAGCGCCAACACCGAGCTCACCGAGTATTACGATCGCACCAACGAGCCCAATGGCGACTCCTGGCTGATCATCACCACCATCGTGCACGATCCAGCGAACCTGTTCCAGGATTTTGTCACCAGCACCCACTTCAAGATGGAAAAGGACGGCTCGAAGTGGGACCCCACGCCCTGCGAAGCTAAGTAGGCAGGCCATTACGGAAGTCGGAATCTTCTGAGCGCTTCCCACGTCTTAACGTGCAATTGGAGGTAGCTTTTGAAGCTCTTAGCGCTCCTTTTCCTGAGCGGCCTGCTGGCCCTGGCGCAAACGCATCAGCACATGCCGCCGCCCGAAGGCCAAACCGTCGATCTCGCCAAGCTCCCGCCGCCCATCCATATCGACGGCATCGGCCAAGCCCACATTCCCATCATGACCAAATCGCCGGAGGCGCAGCAATGGTTCGATCAGGGACTCGCGCTGCTACACTGCTTCTGGGATTACGAAGCCGAGCGCGCATTCGAACAGGCCGTTCGGCTAGACCCCGATTGCGCCATGTGTCACTGGGGGCTATTTCAGGCGCTCGATTTCCTCGGAGTTCACGAACAGGCCAAAGCCGAACTGGCGCGCGCGAACGAACTCGCGCCTAAGGCCACCGATCGCGAGCAACGCTACATTCGCGCGACCGCGGTGCAACAAGAGAAAAAAGGCGAAGAGGCCACCCAGGCCTTCATCAAGGAGATGGAGGCGCTCGAAGCCCGCTATCCGGACGATCTTCAAGCCAAGCTCTTACTCGCCGGAACATTGATCTCTGGTTATGACAGTCACGGCGATCCGCGCCCCAACGCGCTCTACGGTGAGGCGCTGCTGCGCAACCTGCTCCACGATTACCCGGATAACGCCGCGGCGAATCATTACTGGATTCACGCCGTCGAAGGCAGCGATCATCCCGAGTGGGCGCTCGAAAGCGCGGAGAAGCTGGCCAAACTTGCGCCTGCCTCGGGCCACATCGTTCACATGCCGGGCCACATTTTTTATCGCTTGGGCGATTACGAGCGTGCGCGCGAGGTCTTCCTCCAAGCCCAGCACGTCGATCGCGATTACATGGACGCCCAGCACGTCAGCGTTCCGGACGATTGGAATTACCCGCACAACCTGAGCTATCTGATCGCGGCTTGCGCGGAAGCTGGCCGTTATCGCGAGGCAGTCCAGCATGCCGCCGAGCTCGAAGGGCTCGCCGACGATCCGGATGGATCTACCAATCCGGCCTTCTATATTCTGCAAATCGGAAGCTCCGCCGCGCGTCTCGCGCTGCGCTATGGTCGCTGGGATGACGCCATCAACCATCCCATGAATTTCAGTGTTCCCGATGACAAGCTGGGTGTTCCCGCCCGCGGCTATCGCGATGGACTGGTCGCCTACGCGCGCGGAATGAAGGCCGCCGAAGCAGGCAATCTTGCAGAAGCCGACCGCCAGTCCGACGTGCTCGATGCGCTGCTGTGGCGCGTTTCCCGGGAGAAGGTGGAACAGCAGGCAGGTGTTCGGGACAGAGTGGTGAAGATCCTGGGAACCGCTTCGCTCGATCTGCGCGGGACCATGGCCGGTTATCGCGGCGATGTTGCTGCGATGCACCGCCTGCTCGATCAGGCCGTTGACCAGGAGCGCGATCTCGGTTATGCGGAGCCGCCACAGTATGCGCGTCCGGAATCCGAAGCTTTGGGCCAAGCGCTGATTCGTGCTGGAAAATACTCTGAAGCGCGCGAAGCATTCGCCCAGGAACTCCGCGAGCGGCCGAAATCGGGGTTCGCGCTTTATGGCATCGCGCTGGCGTGGGATCGGGCAAACAATCGCGCGGAGGCATCGAAGGCGTATCAGCAATTTCTGGAGGCCTGGAAAAACGCCGATCGCGATCTCCCGCGGATGCAGGCAGCGCTCACGGCTGCAACTAAGCATTGACTTATATAAGTAATAACTGATATCATGCCTTCATGGATGCTCTTCGCTTCATCGGTGCGGTGACGCGCGAGGTGCGCGCGATCGACAAGGATGGCCGTCCGGCGCGGGTCGTCGCGGCTGCCTGTTGTTACGACACGACGGTCGAGGACGTGTGGGACTGCATCACCAATCCCGAACGCCTCCCGCGCTGGTTTCTGCCGGTCTCGGGCGATCTGCGCCGCGGCGGCCGCTATCAATTGCAAGGCAATGCCGGCGGCGAAATCACCGCGTGCCATCCGCCGCGCCGCCTCGAGCTCACCTGGGAGTTCGGCGGGCAAACAAGCTGGGTACGGGTGGAGCTTGCGGCGTTATCCGATGGCGGCGCTCAGCTTCGGTTGGAGCACACCGTACCAGTTGATGATCATTGGAACCGGTATGGCCCCGGTGCTGTCGGCGTCGGATGGGAGTTGACGCTGCTGGGCTTATCGCGGCACATCGCACGTGACTCGACTGGTGGGCCGCCGCCGGACATGAAAGACCTGGCCCGGCGCAGCAGCGAAGCATGGGGCCAGGCTTCGATCGCGGCCGGTACCGGCGAAGAAGCCGCGCGCGCAGCGGTCGGGCGGACAACAAAGTTCTATGCAGGCGTTTGATGTTTTGGGCGATCCGGCGCGGCGCCGGATCCTGGAACTGCTGGCGCGCCGCGACCGCTCCGCGGGCGATCTGGTGGAGGCGGTGCAAAAGGAATTCGGGATTTCGCAGGCCGCGGTCTCGCAGCATTTGAAAGTTTTGCGCGAGAACGGATTCGCCACCGTCCGCGTCGATGGAGCCCGCCGGGTCTATGCGCTGAGCGCCGAGCCGCTCCAAAGCGTCGATCAGTGGCTCGGCCAATTTCGCGGTTTCTGGGAGCAACGCCTTAAAGCGCTCACCAAAGAAGTGGCGCGCGGAAAGCGCGAGCGCGGTAAATAGCAGCTATTTGCCGCCGAGGCTCTTGTATGCCGCTTCGACGAACTTATCCGTGGTCCAGAAACCCTTGGTCGATCCATAGACTGGGTCGTAATCGCGCGTGGGTCGCGCGGCCTTCACCTGATCGAGCGTCATGCCTTGCTTGATCATGGCCTGAATACGGTCGCGAATAATGGTCATCATTTCCTGGTAAAACACCAGGTCCGCCTGATCGCACAGCCGGCCGTGGCCCGGAACGATCATGGTGCCGCCCTCCTGCTTGCCCGCCGGAATGGTGAGCGCGATCAAACGATTCAACGCGTCCAGGATGCCCTGGTAGCTGCCGCCGCGCGCCAGATCGATGATCGGATAGCTGGTGGTCACGAAAATGTCTCCGGCGCTCACCACGTCGGACCGGCGGAAGAAAACGAAACTATCGCCATCGGTATGCGCGGCCGGCTGATGGATCACCTGGATGCCTTCGCCGTTGAAATAGAAATCTTTTTCGTCGGCGAAGGTGTCGGTGGGCCAGGCGCCGGAGGGAAAGGCGGGCTGATTGCCGTCCTTCATGCTCATGCGATCGAGGATGGTCTGATGCGCGATCACCGCCGCACCTTGGCCTGCATCGGCGATGTCGCCCGTCACGTTGCCGCCCACGATGGTGCTGCCGATGCCGGCGATCTTTTCGTTGCCGCCGGTGTGATCGGCATGCACGTGCGTATTGACGACGTAGCGGATGGGCCCATCGGAAATCTTGCGGATCGCCTCGATCACTTTATCGGTCATGTTCGCGAGCCCAGTATCGACGACCAGAACTCCATCTTTCGCCGCCTGCACGGTGATGTTGCCGCCGGCGCCCGAAATCATATAAACGTTGCCTTGCACGTGCTGGGTGTGGACTTCGCCTTCGGGCAGATCGCTGGCCGGACGGATCGCGTTTTGTTCCTCGGCCGGCGGGGCATCCGTGGCTGCCACGATGGCCGCAACGTCCGGTTTCGCCGGGAAGGATTTCATGGTTTTGATGTATTCCGGATACATCGTCTCGGCGCCGCCGCGCGTGGCCGCGAAAGGCACATGGTAGCTATTGGCGAACTCGGCCAGGAACCTGTTATCGCCGGGCAAATGATTCGGAACCGTGCCCTTGGGACGCGGCACTTCCACTACGGCCTCGCACGGATAGGGAGCGATTTGCTGGCGGGCATCGTAGACGAAATCGGTGGTGCGGACGAACGGCTCGGTCAGATAATCGGGATCGTTAATGATCACCATCAC